>NZ_JAKGBG010000015.1:0-101864 GCF_021532595.1 Pseudoalteromonas sp. OFAV1 | reverse complement strand
AGTCATAAAGGGGCGAATACATTAAAGTGACCAGGGGTAGCTCCCCAAATAGAGTCCGTATATAAGCCAGCATCTAATCTTTATTTAATAAATACTCCGTTGACAAAAAACGGGGAGTCCATATAAGTACACCGAGGCGCTTCGCGCTACACTGAGAAAAACAGCATTTAAAAAATAATATTCACAAAGAGGATAAGAGACGCTGCGCTTTAGAGGGATTATTAAAAACAAATTTGGTGGTTTTGTGGGTTACTCATTCTCTTCTCTCTGTGCAAAAACAAATTGAACCACAGAGTTCACCGAGGCGCTTCGCGCTACACAGAGATAAACAGGATTTAAAAATAATAGTCACATAGAGGATAAGAGGCGCTGCGCTTTAGAGGAAAAATAAAATACTCTTTTGGTATATCTCATTCACTTCTCATTCTCTTCTCTTTGTGAAAAAACAAATTGAACCAAGGAGTGCACCGAGCCGCTTCACGCTACACAGAGAAAAACAGCATTTAAAAATAATAGTCACAAAGAGGATAAGAGGCGCTGCGCTTTAGAGGGATTATTAAAAACAAATTTGGTGGTTTTGTGGGTTACTCATTCTCTTCTCTCTGTGCATCAAAAATAAATTGAACCATAGAGTTCACCGAGCCGATTCGCGCTACACGGAGATAAACCGTAAATTACGCGGGGTAAACCCGCTGCTACCGGTTCGGCGTAAAAACGCCTACACTCTTATCTCGCATATCTCGCAAACTTTACCCTGTAACTCGCTAACTTGTTGGGCTTCGCTTCGCTCCACCCAACATACAATAAGAGCTATCCTTTACTCCCCAGCAAATTTTAACATTCGCGTTTGGTCGGTAAGTTCAATATCCACCAGCTCATATGGGGCTTTGGCTGCCTTGGTGACCGCAAAAGGCATGGTGAAACTATCATAGCTATCAATCTGTTTTGCTACTTCAACCGTTGCTAGTTTGATGCGCTCACCTTTATCGCCTTTGCCAGTTAAGGTTGCACGAATGGCGTAGCGACCTGAGTCTGTCACTTGCACCGGTACCTTGGCTTGGTATTTATTATTGCCAAGCGCTGTTACTTTGGCTTTATCCATACTGATGGTTTGTGAGCTATGCACAAACGGCATTTTTATAGAGCGTTTTACCGTTTGACCATTCACTTTAGTGTCTACGTTGGCCTCAAGCTCATAGTAACCATTTATTGCACCTAAGGTTTCAAGCGGGTAATTAAATACGGCTTCACCATTTTCGTAACGTACATCTAGCTTTTCGCCATCAGGACTTGAAAGCGTTAACTTCACATCACTATCTTTAAAGCGCTTTTTACCCATACTTAGCTGCATAGCAACACGTTGTTGCTGATCTTTTACTTTAAACTGCGATTTAGCATGTAAAGCATTGCTCGAGCCTTTCTCGATCACATGCAGCAAGTAGGTGTCGTTGTCGTTAAGATCTTGGCTTGTTCTTAACATTGCTTTGCCATTTACCTGACCAAGCTTTAATCCAACGCTGCCATCGCTAAACCCTGCATTTTCCATTTGTTCTTGTGCAACCATAGTTTGCATTGGCATTTGTCTAAAGTTGTCATCACGCACCGACAACTTATCAAGCTGAAGGCCATGGGGCTTAAATACTTCGCCGTTATCAAAACGTGCTTTTGGCGCAATGCGAATAAAGTTATCAGCTTGGTTTACAAATACTGGCACGCCGCGCTTAAGCTCTTTACCCGAAACTTTCTGCCAATACTCAACGCTGTCTTTCTCTAGTGTTTCAAGTTGAGCGCTCAATGCTGGTTGAACTTGAGGAAACTGATAAACCGTTTGCTCATTAGCTTGTGCTGCGTTGCTTACAAGCATAATTGCGGCTGCAAGTGTAGTTAACTTATTAATCATAGTGGCTCCTAAATTCGATTTTTAAGCATGTCTGGCAAACCAAAGCAGTTGCGTCGGCTTTGCTGATGACTTAAAGGTTCACTGCCTTTAGTTCGTGATTTATCGGTAAACCACACCACCCCAGCTAACGACTGAGAACTGCAATTTAAAAAGCCATCTGAACAGCTGTCTAACCAGTTTTGTGTTACTTCAAGGCCCACTTGATTTTGATAACCACCGCAATAGCTGTCGCTATCCCATACCGCTGATTCAACATCACTGCCCACCACGGTCTCGAATCGAGACGGTAAACTTGGGCGGTTTGGTGTGCCATACAACCACTGTGCGTTATACGACGCCATCCAAGATACCTGCTGTTGTTTTACTGCATCGCTGCCGTAGCCTAAAAGCCAACCTAAACTTTGCTCGAACGAATTACCCGCAATAACTGCATCTGCCAACGGCGTACCACCACTTGAAGGAGCCAGAGCAATGGTACGCGTGACTTTGTTAATAATATTTGGATAACGGCTATCCCATGTTGGGTTAGATAAAATCCAACGCACCACATTACCGCCATTAGAATGGGTGATCAGAGTTAAATCAGTAATGTTTTTATTATTGATAAATGTAGTGAGCTGCCCTGCTAAACAGCCAGATGCCGCATCTGCCCACATGTACTGATCAAAATCACAATTAATGACCGTGTAATTACTACTGTTTGGTAAACCTTGGCGAACCGTGTCGACAAAGCTGCCTGTCCAATAGTCATTATACGCATCGCTTTGCTGGCCTGTACCGTGCACAAATGCGACTCCTTGCGCAGCAAAAGCACTGTGGCTGATACCCGCTGCCAACATTAAAGCTGGCACTAGTGAGAGTGTTTTTATTTTCATGTGTGTTCCTGTTGATTGTAATTATATCTATCAGGTTGGAGGAGTGACCTCCGACCAAAAACATAGACCAAACAGGTACGAAAGCAAGAGTAAATTTACAATAATTTAACTTTTGTGCGTTTTTTAAGTACAAATTATTAGATTTTAGGAGAAAAAAAAGGGTCGAGATTCGAGTCGTAGGAGGCGTTTTAACGCCGAACAAGTTCATCGCGCGAAATAAATTTCACGCCTACAGTGCTAGCAAAATAAAACGGTATACATTGCACAATGCGAAATAGTATCGCTGCACGAAAGTACTATATCCAGCCCTGTTTAAATTTCATACGTTGTAAATTAAATGTTAAACAGGAGAACACACAATGAAACGCCTATTGACGATGATTGCGCTATGCGCAGGTATGAGCACAACTGCTTTTGCAGCATGTAGAGATAACGTTATACTGGTACATGGTAATACCGCATCCCCTTCAAGTTGGAATAACACAATCAACGAATTAAAACGAAAAGGGTATGTCGACAGTGAAATTTTCACCCCAGATTGGGGCTCTAAATCTTGCGCGAGTTGCAACGATCATAACGGCAGTGAAGAAACACCCGTACGTAACGCTATTCTTACTGCAATCAATCAATCTTGCACAGGTAAGATCGATATTATCGGCCATTCAATGGGGGTTACACTCGCAGCCCAGCAAATTTATAAGCTAGGCATGGCATCAGATGTCGATACCTTTGTTGGTGTTGCAGGTGCTGCGCGCGGCCTACTTAGTTGTGGTGTTTACCCATATAATGTGTGGAATAACACATGTGGTTCCTATGGCTTATCGGTTGGCAGTCCATTATTAAATAGTATTTATGGAGAAGCATTAGGCGATAAAGTGTATTCCATAAAGAGCTACTCTGATCAAATCGTCTGCTCAACTGGCACTTGCTATGTGTACGGCATTCACAGCAGCCGATTATGGAATGAAAATGCCACCTACACCTATGTTCTCGGCCACTTTGGTTTGCAAACCGACACGTATGTAAAGCAAGTGAGTTTGATTCAGTAGGTGCAAGTGAGCAATATTGTAGCAACGATTTTATATCGCGTAGGAATGGTTTTAACCATGAACAATTTAATCTAAGAACACGGGGTAAACCCGCTGTTACCTGTTCGGCGTTAAAACGCCTCCTACAACTCGAAACTCGTTAACTTTCAATCTGATAGATGAAAACTGATAGCTCCCTCTTTCCCCTCGAAACTCGCTAACTTATCGAGTTTCGCTCCGCCCTACCCAACTTACAACTCGGCATTTTTGCGTGAATACATTTTATGTAAGTTCAGCAGTTTATCTTTGAGGCGCTGAGAATAGGTGACGAAATTTGTCAGCGTACCGGCATCTTTTCGGTTGGTATCAGCAAGTAGCATTAATAACTTACGCTGCGCCTGATTCAGATGCAGTTGCAATAACCTAGCTGCTTTATCTATTTCGTCATTTTTAGGTTGTTCTAAATTCTCGCTGGTATGGGTGAACAAGGTCAGCGTATCACTCGAAAGTTCGCGGATCATAATCAAAATATCGCTCTCTAATTCAATAAATTGTTCATTCATAATCCGCTTGCTTTCAAACAGATCAATGATGGAATCATGAATTTGGAACAAATAATCAAAACGGTTAATTTGCAGCATTAACTCTCGTGACTGCTCTTCATCATTGATTTTACTAACAATAGTAGTGAAATAAGTGATGTATTCCTTCTCAACAAAGCTGACATATTCTAAGCGTTTTTGTGCTGTATCTTGAATACCTTTGTAGTTGGTCTCTAAGCTCAGCGTGACCTGATTATAGTTTTCTTTTAAGAAGTTAAGCAGTTGTTGGTTACCTGATTCTAACTTATCGACGACATGCTGAAACTCTTCGTCTTCTTGGTAGGTGGGCAATTCAAGGCGTTCAAAGTCCATTTTTCCTTCACCAAGCAGAAAATCAACAAAGCGCGTAAAAGGGTTAACAAAAACAATAAAAACTAAACTAGCAACCACATTAAAAATAAAGTGGATGTTTGCCAGTGCGACAGCGGGATCAAGCGTAATTTCACTTAACTTATCACCAAACAATAAAATGAAAGGCAGAAACAAAAGCACCCCACCCACATTAAACAACAGGTGGCTCAACGCTGCTTTCTTTGCTGCGATATCCATACCAAACACCGAGATCATTGCAGTTGCTGTGGTACCAATATTCGCCCCCATAATAATGGGTACCGCGTTCTCAAGCCCCAAAATACCTTGCTGAGTAAAAACAATGGCAAGCCCTGTAGTCACCGAACTCGACTGCACCATAGCAGTAAATACACAGCCCACTAAAATCGCTAAAAGTGGGTTTTGCGGCTGCGTTAAAATCTCAATTAATGCAGGGTTGTTTTGTAATGGCGCAAGTGATGAAGAAATAAGGTTAAGGCTAAAAAACACAAAACCGAAATAGAAAATCGCCTTACCAAAAATAGAAAAGCGATTGCGAGTCAGCGACAGAAAAAAGCCAATAATAATGATCACAGGAGCAAATACAGTCAGCTTAAAAGCCACCAGCTGAGCCGTTATAGTAGTGCCCACATTTGAACCAAAAATAATACCGACACTATTTTTAAACGTTAACACACCCGCATTAACCAGGCTTATGGTGATAACCGACGTCGCAGAACTCGATTGAATAAAGGCCGTCACCACAGCACCAATTAGCACCCCAAAAATAGGAATGTTAGTCGCGCGACTTAACGATTTACGAAAGCGCTCCCCCGATATACTTTCAATTTCCCGAGAAAAGTTCTCAAGCCCAAAAATAAAAAGGATAATGGCGGTTAGCCCAGCCATGGCTATGTTCAGATTTTCCATTCGCTTATAAAGTGCTGATATTGTTAATCAAGATCGATACAAAAAGTATAGATTTGAGCACCTTATAGCGCAATGATCGAAAACAAAGTAACTGGTTTTGGGGGGAGTTAGCGAATTGCGAGTAGACATCGCGGGAAATAAATTTCACGCCTACTGTGCTAGGTGCTGGTGCTGGTGCTGGTGCTGGTGCTGGTGCTGGTGCTGGTGCTAACAGCATAGGGTTGGTTTTAGGTTGGTAATAGGGTTAGGAAAAAGAAAGAGCTAATTCCTATTTCATAAATCATAAAACCAGCAAAAAAGCCGATTAAGATCAGTCGCGATCAATTGCTTACTCCTCCATTTTCTCATACTATCAATTTGTTCAAATACAGAGATTAAACGTGGCCGATGATAGTTTGACCATTCAAGAGATCGCCACCTACCTAAAGCTAAATGAAAGACGGCATATAGTCTTGCAAGTGAAGGTAAATTGCCCGGTTTTAAGGTGGGTGGAAGTTGGCGCTTTAAGCGCGTAGATTTGGAAAAGTGGATTGAAGAACAAAAGAGTCCTCAACCAAAAGAATAAATAAGGACGTTATATGATCCCTAGTTATCAAGAATTCATGCGCCCCTTTCTAGAAATAGCTCATCAAGCTGATGGCAAAGAAGTTAGGTTGCGCGATGTAATAAATCAGTTAGCTGATAAGTTCTGTCTATCTGAAGCTGAACGTGAAGAGACACTGCCAAGCGGCAGACAATCTATTCTTGATAACCGTGTTGGTTGGGCTAGGACTTACCTAACCAAAGCAGGCTTGCTTGAAACCACACGACGCGCACATTTTGTGATCACCGCTCGTGGTATATCAGCGTTGCAAGATCCGAGTGTTAAAATTAATAATGACTATCTCAAGCAATTTGATGAATTTGTCGCATTTAAGCAAAAGACAAATGAATCAGATGCCCCTAGCATTGATTTAGAGTCAGACAAAGACATTACCCCTGATGAAGCGCTAAGAGCTGCCTACAAAAAGATTAACGATGCTCTAGCGCAAGATATTCTCGATAGAACCCGCAAAGTCTCCCCTGCTTTTTTTGAAGACCTATTAATTGAGCTACTCGTCGCCATGGGCTACGGCGGAACAGGCGAAGGTGCAGCACATGCGCTAGGTAAAACAGGCGACAATGGCGTAGATGGCGTTATAGACCAAGACCCACTGGGTGTTGATCAAATCTACATCCAAGCCAAACGTTATGCCGAAGGCAATAAGGTAAGTGCTGGTGACATCCGAGACTTCTTTGGAGCGCTAAATCTTAAAAAAGCGCAGAAAGGTATTTTTATTACTACTTCTGAGTTCACCGCATCAGCCATCGAGACAGCACAAAATTTAGGTACTCGCATTGTACTTATCAACGGCACTGAATTAGCGAAGCTCATGCTGCGATACAACATCGGCAGCCGTGACGAACAGGTATTGCACCTGAAAAAAATAGACGAAGAATTCTTCGAAGGATAAAGGATTGAGGCGCCATCATGGATAAAAAAGCACTATCAGAAAGAGATATTTGTACCAAATATATAACACCTGCAATTGAAAAGGCGGATTGGAAACAAAGTCAATTTCGAGAAGAAGTAAAACTTACTGATGGTCGTGTGATGGTTAAAGGTCGACTGGCAGCCCGCGTTAAAAACCCCGAAAAAAAAGGTGGCCCTAAGAGAGCAGATTACATCCTATATGCAAAGCCTAATCTTCCAATCGCCGTAATTGAAGCTAAAAAGAATTCACTATCCATTGGACATGGGATGCAACAAGCTCTTAGCTATGCGGAGATGCTAGATATTCCATTCGCTATAAGCAGCAATGGCGATGGATTTCTTTTTCATGACAGAACAGGTCTTACATCACCTGTAGAAAGAGAGTTAAGTCTCGACGAATTTCCAACGTTACAGTCGTTATGGCCAATTTATCAACAGTGGAAAGGCTTAACAACAGAGTCATCTGAATCGATAATTTCTCAACCCTATTACAGTGATGGGAGTGGGAAAGAACCTAGGTACTATCAGCGTGTTGCCATCAACAGAACAATCGAAGCGATTGCCAAAGGGCAAAATAGAATCCTTCTTGTTATGGCGACCGGAACAGGTAAAACATATACCGCGTTTCAAATTATTTGGCGACTATGGAAATCAAAAACGAAGAAGCGAATCTTATTCTTGGCAGATCGCAACATCTTGGTTGACCAGACAATGCAACAAGACTTTGCACCATTCGGCGAGGTGATGCATAAAGTTACCAATCGAGAAGCAAAGAAGAATTACGAAATATACCTTGCTCTTTACCAAGCAGTTACCGGTAAAGAAGAATGGAAGCAGATTTATCGTCAATTCCCTGCTGACTTTTTCGATTTAGTTGTGATTGATGAGTGTCATCGCGGCAGTGCAAAAGAGGACTCTGCGTGGCATGACATTCTTAAATATTTCGAAAGCGCTACACACATAGGCTTGACGGCTACACCAAAAGAGAAAAAGCCTGTTAATGGCGAAATTATAAATCCTGAATTTAATATCAAGTATTTCGGCGAGCCCATTTACACCTATTCGCTAAAACAGGGGATAGAAGATGGCTTTCTAGCACCTTATAAGGTTGTTCGTATAGCAACAAACGTTGATGCCCTTGGCTACACCCCCGAAAAGGGAAAAACGGATAAATACGGCCAAGAAGTGGAGCAACGCCAATACAATACTAAAGACTTCGACCGAAATCTGATTCTAGAAAAGCGCACGCGTTTCGTCGCGAAAAAAGTATGGGAATACTTAGAAAATACCGATCCAATGGCAAAAACTATCGTGTTTTGTGACGAACAAGATCACGCTGAAAGAATACGCCAAGAGTTGGTCAAACTTATACCTGCCGCTGCAAATAATCGCCGCTACGTTATGAGAATTACTGGCGATGATAACGAAGGAAAGGCTCAATTATCTTACTTTATTGATAACGACGAACCTTTCCCAGTGATAGCAACTACCTCAAAGTTACTAACAACTGGTGTTGATGCTAAAACCTGTAAACTGATTGTTCTAGACCAAAACATAAACTCAATGACTGAGTTCAAGCAGATCATCGGCAGAGGAACTCGGTTAAGAGAAGACTATAACAAACTCTACTTCACCATTATGGACTTCAAGGGTGCTACTCGCCTATTTTCAGATCCTGATTTTGATGGTGAACCCGTCATTATTTATGAACCTAATGAAGATGATCCAGTAGTTCCGCCAGAAGAAACTGAAGAAGGTATTGCGCCTGGTGATTCAACGCTGCTAGATGACAATTCGCCGCCACAGCCAGAAGATCCCTCTGAGATCCGAGAACCCAAAAAGAAATTTTATTTAGATGATGTGGATGTTGGCCTAGCCGCAGAGCGCTCTCAGTATCTTGACGCGGATGGTAAACTCATCACTGAAGATTATAGAGTCTTGTTAAAAGACCAAATTGAACAGTCATTACAAGAGAGTTTTGGTACACTTAATATCTTTTTAAAACGCTGGAACGAAAGCGATAAAAAACAAGCCATAATCGATGAATTGGCAGAGCAAGGTATCAAGTTAGAATTACTTCAACAAGCTATTCCCAACGGTGAAGAGCTAGATGTATTCGACTTAGTAGCACATGTAGCGTTTAACCAGAAGCCTTTAACCCGCAAAGAACGAGCAGACAACGTTAAAAAACGTGATGTATTTGGGAAATATGGCGAACAAGCCAAAGCTGTACTTGAAGGGTTGGTTGAAAAGTTTGCTGAACATGGCGTTCAAGACATTGAAAACCCTAAAGTATTAGAGCTGCCACCTTTTGATCAGTTAGGTAGTAAAACCCAGATTCGACGCGGTATTTTTGGCGGTGTAGACCAATATCAAAACGCTATTAAAGAATTAGAAACCGAATTATATAAAGATGATTTAACTGCATAGTCATCATGTAAAGATTGAGATTAGAAAATAAATGAACTTAAGTAGCACAATTAAAAGTATTCAAGACATCATGCGAAAAGATGATGGTGTTGATGGTGATGCACAGCGACTCGGCCAATTAACTTGGATGCTGTTTTTAAAAGTATTCGATCAACGCGAAGAAGAATGGGAAGACGATGACACAAGCTATAAATCGCCTTTACCAGAGGCGCTCCGCTGGCGAAGCTGGGCAGCTTATGTTCCAGGTGTAGATGGTAAAAAAGCCCCACAAAAAGCCGCTAGCGACATCATTGGCTTTGTGAACAATCAACTGTTCCCTGCATTAAAAGAGCTGGAAATACCTGTGTTCGATGCAGAGAAAGATAATGCAACTTCAGTTGCCCTCCACAAAGTGATTCGTGGTGTCTTTGAAGACGCCAACAACTATATGAAATCTGGCACTCAATTATTGGCGGTAATCGAAAAGCTCGAAGAAGCCATTAACTTTCACGACTTTAAAACCCGTGCCAATATTGGCGATGTGTACGAGCAACTACTTAACGATCTGCGCGGTGCAGGTAACGCCGGTGAATTTTATACCCCGCGCGCCATCACCGCCTTTATGGCAGATCGTGTCAACCCACGCCTCGATAAACGCGATAGCGTCATGGACCCAGCCTGTGGAACTGGTGGCTTCTTAACCGCAGCGATTGATCACCTGCGCAATCAAATAACTAACAAATCCAGCACCGAAGACAAACGCGCTATTGAAGACCTCATTCGCGGCATCGAGAAAAAACAGCTGCCGCACCTACTGTGCACCACCAATATGCTTCTGCATGGCATAGATATACCCAGTCAGATCGAACACAAAAACACTCTAGGCATTGGCTGGAACGAATGGAGTGCAAACCAAAAGGTCGATTGCATCATCACCAACCCTCCATTTGGTGGCTATGAAGACGACGGTGTAGGCAGCGACTACCCAGCGGATTTGAAGACCCGCGAAACCGCCGATATGTTTATGGCGTTGATCATCAAAAAGCTATTAAAAGAAAATGGCCGTGCCGCTGTGGTGCTACCCGATGGCTTTTTATTTGGTGACGGCATTAAAGGCACACTTAAAAAACTGCTGCTGCAAGAGTGCAAACTACACACCATCATTCGTCTGCCCAAAGGCGTGTTCGCCCCTTACACCACCATTAAAACCAACCTGTTGTTTTTTACAAAAGGCGCGCGGGTAGACGACGGCAGCGAACATTTTCACACCGACTCCATCTGGTTTTACGAACACCCTTACCCACTGGGCTACAAAAGCTACAGCAAAACCAAACCTATCCGCTTGGAAGAATTTAAACCTGAGCAGGATTGGTGGGGCGACGAAAGTGATGACTTTGCTAGCCGTGAAGAAAACGAATTCGCCTGGAAAGTCGATTTCAAAAGCAAACGTGAACAAGCTGAAGCCGCCGCTGCGCCTCATTGGGCGAATGCCGAAAGCTTAAATAACCAAGCAAGCGTTTTGGATAATCGCATCCGTGATTTGCGTGATTCGATTAAAGGCGTCAGCGACAAAACCCAGCGCCAAAGCGTAGAAGATGACATCGAAGTTTTAAAAACAAAAAGTGAAGGACTACGCTTAAAAGCGCGTGATGCACAAGCCACTGGCGATCGTCTTTACTGGCCGATTTATAACTTGGATTTAAAAAACCCCAATGCACCGGAAGAAGAAACTCACGATCCTGACGAACTGCTGGTGAAATACAAAAAGTTGTTAGGTGAAATTGAAGAAACTGAAAACCAGCTTAAAAGCGAATTGTCTGCTGCACTGTCCCATCACTTTAGTGACGAGGAGGCCTGATGGACTCGAATCAATTTTTGGCCGAGTTTGGCCATATTGCCAATGCGCCTGGGGGCATGGCGCGCTTGCGGGAGCTTGTGTTGCATCTAGCCATCACAGGAAAAGTTGTCCCACAAATTGAAAGTGACTTTGAAGCTCATTTAATAATAGAGAAAATGAGAAACCACGCTTCAAAAAACGCCCCCAAGAAAAGAGCAGCATCTAAAAAGAAAACAATTAATAGGCAACATATATCTGAAAGCAAAATCCCATCAAACTGGGTAGTAGCTGATTTAGGCGAGTTAGGCGATTGGGGAGCAGGGTCAACACCATCAAGAAGTAATTCCATGTATTACGGTGGGACAATACCTTGGTTCAAATCAGGCGAGCTAAAGGCTGACCTAATTTCTGTCGCGGAAGAACATGTTTCTGATTTGGCTCTAAAGGAATGCTCCTTACGGTTAAACTCGCCTGGCGATGTATTGATCGCGATGTATGGTGCAAATATTGGCCAAACTTCCATCATAGAAGTAGAAAGTACTACAAATCAGGCTGTATGTGCTTGTACTCCTTAAAAGGGGTTGAACAATAGATTCCTTTTGATAACGCTAAAGGCACTTAAAAGATTCTTTATAGGGTTAGGTGCTGGTGGCGCCCAACCCAACATTTCAAAAGCGAAAATCATAGCGACTCGAATTGGATTGCCGCCAACCGAAGAACAATCTCGCATTGTCGCAAAAGTTGATGAGCTAATGGCTTTATGCGATCAGCTAGAAGCACAGCAACAAAAACGCCGCACCTTGCAAAACCACCTGCGCCAATCCACCTTGCAAGCCGTCGCCGTCAGCCAAAGCCCACATGAGCTGCAAGACAGCTGGCTACGCCTGCAAGCTAACTTTGGCCATCTGTTTTCCGCGCCGGAGGATGTGGAAGCGCTAAGGTCAGCTGTTCTAGATCTTGCCATTACCGGTTACCTTAGCGAAGCATCACCTGCCGATGAGGCTGTTGATGCCTTCTTAGAACGCAATAATCGTCGTAAGCAAGAACGGTTAAGTTCAGGTGAAATGAAGCGGAAGAAAGCTTCAGCCACTGACGTTCACCAACTAGAACTAGAGATCGCAGACCATTGGACAAAGGTCGCCCTTGAAGATTTATTTCAGTTTATCGACTACCGCGGAAAAACACCGCCAAAAACAGAAAGCGGAGTGGTTCTAGTTACTGCTAAAAACGTGCGACCTCGGCGATTGAATAAGGAGCCGGTCGAATACATTTCAGAGAAATCATACAAAGAGTGGATGACTCGCGGGTTCCCGAAAACAGGAGACTTACTTTTTACGACTGAAGCGCCTCTTGGAAATGTTGCATTAATTGAACAAGAGCCGAGCTTTGCTTTGGCACAACGTGTGATTAATTTTCAACCGTTCGCCGATCTAAACACAAAATGTGCAATGTACTTCATGATGTCGCCAACATATCAAAACCTGCTTGAGAAAAACTCTACTGGGATGACCGCAAAGGGCATCAAGGCAGCAAAGCTGAAGCAGCTTCTACTGCCAATTCCACCAATCCCAGAGCAGCAACGTATCGTCGACCGGATAGAGCAGTTGATGACCATTTGTGATGACTTAGAGAAGTCATTAAATAATGCAGGTAAGGTTGCAACGTCGCTCGCGGCTGCCTCAGTCGCTTCTATCACCGGAATCGCCATCGAACAAGAAGAGGAACCTATGAAAGCCCCACAAACAAAACTGGTGGCACCCGTGCGTTTAGGCACGCCGCCTGATATCAAAGCCCAAGCCCCGCTGGCCACCATTCTCGCCCGCCATAGTGGCGAGATGAGCGCGAAAGATTTATGGCAGCGTTTTGGTGGCGAAATTGACGCCTTTTACGCGCAATTAAAAGTCGAAGTCGCTCATGGCTGGATACTTGAACCAGAAAAGGCTGAAATGCTAGAAAAAATAGAAGAATAAAAGGATTTGTTATGCAGTTACGTTATTTAGCCATGCCTCATTTTCGCAACTTACGAGATGCAGAAATGAGCTTTGCCATTGAATTATCACATAATTCAAGTACCGGCAAATCTGAGGAGTCTAAGCGTATTCGAAGCCATGCGTTAATTGGACAGAACGGTACAGGTAAATCTAATTTAATTGAAGCGTTAATTACGCTCTTTCGTGACATAGATCTCGACCGTGAGGCGGCATTTGATTACACATTCGAGTACGAAATTCGGGGAAACATAATACGAATCAAAGCTGATACTGCTAAGCAAAAAAGACCTTTTGTCTGGGTAAATGGCAACAGTGAATCACAGGGCTTTCTTCTAAAAAACCGTGAATTACTGCCTTCACATATATTCGCTTATTACTCTGGACGTAACGAGCGTATTGAAAAACTTTTTCAAGAGCATCAGCGTCGCTTTAATCTTCGACAAGAAATTACAGCTGATGAAGTTTTACCAGAGCACTTGCTTGAAAATTTCACCGCCAGTGATGCTGATATCCGAGCAATTGAAGAAGCCAAGCGTCGTCGAGAAGCGAGACTTAATAAAGCTGGTGATGATCGACTTCGTCGCCTATTTTACTGTCGTGGCGGCCATAGCCAATTGGTTTTATTGGCGTGCCTACTATCTGATGATCCTGTTTTTAAGAAGGTTTTGGATAACTTACATATTGAGTCCTTAGAGTCAGCCCTTTTCGTTCTCAAAGAGCCTCACCGTTTGCGTGAAAAACGCCGAAATAGGAAATTCGATGAAAATGAACTCAATGAAGGCGATCCTCGCTTCTGGTATGCCCGAGGTAATGTGGTCAGTGAATTCCTTGATAAACTCTGGCAAGTCTCATGGGCACCGATTGAACAAGAGGCAACTAAGCAGATTGATTTTCGTGGTCGTACAGAAAAGCAAAAACAACTTTATTTATTTGTACCTGACAAACACAAACTAAAGGAACTAGGTGAGTTGGTTGGCAGCCCAGATAGCTTTTTCCGTTATGCAGAAGGTGCTTACATTGGCGATTTGATTGATGAAGTAAGGATTACCGTCAAGAAACGCGATGAACACGGTGGGAAAGTGAGTTTTACACAACTGTCAGAGGGTGAACTACAGATGCTGACGGTTCTAGGCCTTATGCGGATTACCCGTGAAGATCAATGTTTATTCTTACTTGATGAACCAGATACACATTTAAATCCTATTTGGAAGCTTCGTTACTTCGACGACATTGAGGGAGTGTTAACAACTGAGGAAGACTCAAAATCAAAAAGTGAATCGCAGATTCTCATCACCACTCACGATCCTATGATGGTTGGTTCGCTTAAGAGAGAGCAAGTTCATATAATCAAAAATAATGGCGCTAAAACTCTTGTTGAGCAACCGGATGAACACCCTCAAGGTATGGGAGTAACAGGTTTATTGAAAAGCGAATTGTTTGGCCTATCATCGACACTCGATGCTGAAACCGAACGACGCTTGTTCCGCCGCAATGAGTTATTTGTAAAATCTCCTCGAACCCCTGAAGAAAACGCGGAGCTTTCTCGCCTTTCTGCCGAGCTGGCCGACCTAGGATTTTCAACTGCTGATTTTCGTGACCCAGACTACGCATTGTTCGTGCGTAAAATGGCGCAACACCGAAAATTCCGCAAAACACTATTAACGCCAGAAGAACAAGCCGAACAAGATCGCATTGCCAATGACATCATCGATGAAATTTTGCGCGAGGAAGCGAGCGAATGATTTTTATCGACCTCGAACATAAGAAACCAACAGACACTAACATCCCTGGCTGGGCACCATGGACGCAAGTGCAATGGGATACATGGGTAGATAAATCCAATCGCCTCGTTGGCGAGTTAGCTGCTCTTGAGACCACTGGCCAACATGAACAACGCAATGCTTTGATTGATGCCAATAGTGCTCACTGGGGGGCTTTAAAGGAATGGTTACTAGCGCTCTCTGGCGGCAAGTGTTGGTTCTCAGAAGTACGAGAACTTTACTCCCATTACGACGTTGAGCATTTTCGTCCAAAAAAAGAAGCCAAAGCTCTTGATGGTACCAAGCGTGATGGCTACTGGTGGTTAGCCTTCGATTATATGAATTTTCGAGTTTGCGGCAATGTGGGTAACCGCAAAAAAGGCGGCTGGTTTCCATTACAGACCGGCTCATTGCTATCGACGTATGCTGCACCGTGCGAAGAATCCGAAGCCCGTTATTTACTTGACCCCATTGACGACGATGACGTATCTCTCATTGCTTTCGATGAGGAAGGCAAGGTCATCCCTGCACCTGGTACCTCTGCGTGGGAGCAACAACGAGTAGTAGAGACCGTAAAGCGGCTTAAACTCAATGAGCACGCCCCGCTGGCAGAAGCCCGCCGAAAAGTCTGGCAGAAAGTTGACGGTCTGATTGAGGATTTTCAGACAGCAAAAACGCGGTGTGTAGCTGGCAACAATCCGGCAGCCAAAGCAAAGCTGACAGAGGTGCGTGCGCGAATAAGGGAAATGACTAACCCTAGTGCAGAACTTTCGTCTGTTGCTCGCTGGTGCTTGTTACTTCGCAACGACCCACAGCTTTCAAGGCTGGTAGCCTAAATATTAACTACATTAATAAATATAAAAAAAAGCGAACCAACTGGTTCGCTTTTTCAATTTTTACTAACCTCAAGATTCAACTATCGGTTGCAAACTTTATTTGAGTTGCAAACTTAATTCCGATAGTTGCAATCTTTATTCGAGCTCGACAATCAAACCTTAGTCACGGTATGTCTCAACCGCTGGGCATGAACAAACTAGGTTACGGTCGCCGTATACGTCATCGATACGGGTTACTGTAGGCCAGAATTTGTCTTTTGCTACGCTTGGTACTGGGAATGCTGCGTAGAAACGGTCGTATGCACGATCCCACTCATTGCCTAGTACGTCTGCTTGTGTGTGCGGTGCAAACACTAGCGGGTTGTTTTCAATTGACCATTCGCCAGATGCGATACGGTCGATTTCTGACTTGATTGACACCATTGCTTCGATGAAACGGTCGATCTCAACTTTAGACTCAGACTCAGTTGGCTCAATCATTAGTGTGCCAGCTACTGGGAATGACATAGTTGGTGAATGGAAGCCGTAGTCTTGTAAACGTTTAGCTACGTCCATTTCAGAGATGCCTGTTTGTTCTTTAAGTGGGCGTAGGTCAACAATACACTCGTGCGCAACGCGGTTGTTACGGCCACGGTATAAAATTGGGTAGTGCTCGCTTAGCTTCTCAGATAAGTAGTTAGCGTTCACGATAGCCATTTCTGTTGCTTGTTTTAAGCCTTCAGAGCCCATCATGGCAATGTATGCCCACGAGATTGGTAAAATAGCCGCTGAGCCGTAAGGGGCAGCAGAAACCGCACCGTTACCGATATTTGTGCCAGCAACATTAATTACGCTGTGGTTAGGCATAAATGGCGCTAGGTGAGATTTAACACCGATTGGGCCAACACCTGGACCACCACCACCGTGTGGAATACAGAATGTTTTGTGTAGGTTAAGGTGCGATACGTCAGAACCGATTGAACCTGGGCTTGTAACACCTACTTGCGCGTTCATGTTTGCGCCGTCCATGTACACTTGACCGCCGTGCTGGTGCACGATGTCACAGATTTCACGAATTGTTTCTTCGTAAACACCGTGTGTAGATGGGTAAGTGATCATGATACAAGATAGGTTTTCAGATACCTCTTCGGCTTTCGCTTTAAGGTCTGCCATATCAACGTTACCGTTTTTATCACAGTCAACAACCACGATTTTCATGCTTGCCATTTGTGCAGACGCTGGGTTTGTACCGTGCGCTGAACTTGGGATCAAACATACGTTACGGTGACCTTCACCGCGTGACTCGTGGTATTTACGAATCGCGATTAAGCCTGCGTATTCACCTTGTGCACCTGAGTTAGGTTGTAGTGAAACTGCATCGTAACCTGTGATGTTTACTAACCAATCATGTAGTTCTGTCATCATGATTTGGTAACCCGCTGCCTGATCAAGTGGGCAGAATGGGTGTAGGTTTGCAAACTCAGGCCAAGTGATTGGGATCATCTCAGCTGTCGCATTAAGTTTCATCGTACATGAACCTAATGAGATCATTGAGTGGTTAAGCGCTAAGTCTTTGTTCTCTAGGCGCTTGATGTAACGCAACATTTCAGTCTCGCTGTGGTACGAGTTGAAGTTAGGGTGCGTTAAAATTTCGTCATCGCGTACTAGGCTTGCAGGAATTGAGTTGCTGCCGTTTACTTCGATTTCGTTTGCTAGTGCGTCAACGCTTAGGCCGTGATCTTCACCTAAGATGATGTCGAATAACTCAGCTACGTCTGCACGAGTTGTTGTTTCTGATACAGAAATTGAGTATTCACCTGCGCGGTTAGACGCAAAGTTAACGCCGTTTGCTACTGCACGTGCAACGATTTCGTCTTTGTTATCTGCAACAACAGTTAGCGTATCAAACCATGTATCGTGCTTAAGGTTTAAGCCTTTTGATTTTAAGCCTGCCGCTAAGATGTCTGCAAAACGGTGGATACGCTCAGCGATAGTTTTAAGGCCTTGTGGACCGTGGTAAACCGCGTAGAACGCTGCCATGTTCGCTAGTAATACTTGCGCTGTACAGATGTTTGAGTTGGCTTTTTCACGACGAATGTGTTGTTCACGTGTTTGCATTGCCATACGTAGTGCGTCGTTACCTAAACGGTCTTTAGAAACACCGATAATACGACCAGGTAGTGAACGCTTGTACTTGTCGCGTGTTGCGAAGAATGCAGCGTGTGGACCACCGTAACCCATAGGTACACCAAAACGCTGTGCTGAACCAAGCACTACGTCTGCACCTAGCTTACCTGGTGCTTTAAGCAGTAATAAGCTCATGATGTCTGCAGCAACACAGGCAATCGCTTTTTTGCTTTGTACGCCAGCGATTAAATCGGTTACGTCAGTGATTTCACCCGTTGTTGATGGGTATTGGAATAACGCACCAAAAATATCGTGGTCTAGTGCTTCAGCTGCTTTACCAACGATAACGTCAAAGCCGAACTGCTCTGCACGTGTTGCAACAACGTCGATTGTTTGTGTGTGCACGTCATCAGCGATGAAGAATGCATTTGCTTTAGACTTAGCAACACGCTTTGCAAGGCCCATTGCTTCTGCTGCAGCCGTTGACTCGTCAAGTAATGACGCGCTTGCTAAATCAAGACCTGTTAGGTCTAGGGTCATAGTCTGGAAGTTTAATAATGATTCTAAACGACCTTGTGCAATCTCTGGTTGGTATGGTGTATACGCAGTGTACCAGCCTGGATTCTCAAGTACGTTACGTAAAATTACGTGTGGTACGTGAGTTGGGTGGTAGCCTTGACCGATGTATGATTTGAACACTTTATTTTTGCTTGCTACTGATTTTAAGTAGCTTAGTGTTTCAACTTCAGTGCGGCTTTCGCCAATTGATAAACCTTGCTCTAAGCGAATGCTTGCAGGTACCGTTTGACCGATCAGCTCTTCAACACTCGATACTCCAAGAGCGCTCAGCATGTCGCTTACTTGCGCTGGGCTTGGCCCAATGTGACGGCGAATAAAATCTTGCTTTTGCTCTAATTGTTCAAGAGATTTGGCGTTTGACATTTGTCCAGATTCCTATGATCCAAAAAAAAGTGGTTACTGCCAATGGGTAACTGGCAATAACTTAAAAACGTGTTGATTTAGTAACTTACAGCGTATGGAAAGGTAAGCTATAAAATCATAAAAGCCCCTGTGAAACCCAAGCTACGTATTTTATTAGCTGGGGATCTAGACGGGGCTTTTAGTCGGCGTGACTAATTAATTAGTCTTCGTCGATTGTGTTAGCGTAGCCTTCAGCGTCTAACAGGTTATCAAGCTCTGATGTGTCAGATGCTTTGATACGGAATAACCAACCGTCAGTGTATGGGTCGTTATTTACTGTTTCAGGCGAATCTTCAAGATCTTCGTTGATTGCAACGATTTCACCGCCGATTGGTGCGTAGATGTCTGATGCTGCTTTTACAGACTCAGCTACTGCGCAGTCTTCACCCGCGTCAACTTCATCACCAACTTCTGGTAATTCAACGAATACCATGTCGCCAAGAAGTTCTTGTGCGTGCTCAGTGATACCTACAGTAAACGTACCGTCACCTTCGTCGCGAACCCACTCGTGTGAAGTAGCATATTTTAATTCGCTTGGGATATTGCTCATCTTTTTGTTCCTTTGGTTCTGTTACCAATCATGCTAACAACTCAACATGATTGGCATTATTAGGTGATAACACCAAATTTTTTATAGTTTAGATAACTGATTTGCCGTTACGTACAAAGCAAGGTTTAACAACCTTAACGTTAACCAGTTTTTTACGCATCTCTACTTGGGCTGTTTCGCCAGTTGAACGCGGAACGCGTGCTAGCGCAACACTGTGACCAAGAGTTGGTGAGAATGTACCAGAGGTAATCACCCCTTCACCACCTTCAACGATGACTTTTAAACCGCTACG
Organism: Pseudoalteromonas sp. OFAV1; assembly: GCF_021532595.1. Lineage (NCBI taxonomy): Bacteria > Pseudomonadati > Pseudomonadota > Gammaproteobacteria > Alteromonadales > Pseudoalteromonadaceae > Pseudoalteromonas > Pseudoalteromonas sp. OFAV1. The sequence goes on along the minus strand of NZ_JAKGBG010000015.1, from coordinate 81,945 downwards.
CAATACGCCTTTTTCTTCAAGCACTAAACCAACTAGTTTGTCTGTGCTTTTGTCAGCGCGTTGCTGTTCTAATACTTCACGACCGATAAACTTACGATCTTCTGGCTCCCATGCGATTGTCCACGCCATGTTTGCAGCAAGTGGAGAAACACTTTCGTCCATATCTAGGCCGTAAAGGTTCATACCTGCTTCAAGACGTAACGTATCACGTGCACCTAGACCCGCTGGCGCTACGCCTGCGTCTAGAAGTTGTTGCCATAAATCAGCAGCTTGATCGTTAGGTACTACGATTTCATAACCATCTTCGCCAGTATAGCCTGTTGTCGCAATAAATAAATCACCTGCTTGCACACCAAAGAAAGGCTTCATACCTTCAACAGCAGCTTGTTGCTCTGCGTTAAGTACTGTTGCTGTTTTAGCACGTGCGTTAGGGCCTTGAACGGCAATCATTGCAAACTCAGGACGCTCAGTAACCGTTACGGCGAAATCAGCCGAAACTTTAGCTAAATGCGCTAAATCTTTTTCACGTGTTGCTGAGTTAACAACTAAACGGTAGTTCGTTTCTGAGAAGAAATAGATGATAAGGTCGTCGATTACGCCGCCTTCTTCGTTAAGCATACCTGTGTAAAGTGCTTTACCCGGTACAGTTAACTTAGCAACGTCGTTTGCCACTAGCTTACGTAAGAACGCTTGCGCTTGATCGCCTTGAACATCAACAATTGTCATGTGAGATACGTCAAACATACCTGCATCTGTGCGAACCGCATTATGCTCTTCGATTTGTGAACCGTAGTTGATTGGCATTTCCCAGCCGTGAAAATCAACCATTTTTGCGCCAGCTTCAAGGTGCTTAGCATGTAAAACTGTTTTAGAAGTCATAATATTCCTTCACTTTTAAATTAACCCACAAGTTGTGGGGCGTGGCCTCAATTTAATGAGGGGGAATAACATGGGCGGCGATTATACATTAGTTGCACAGTTGTCACACCCAAATTGCGATTTTGTAACTAAAAAACAGCTAAACACCCAAGTGCGTAGCTGTTTTAAAAATTTTATGTTTTAAGCAACGTTGGCTAAGGCTAAATCAAAGCCAAGCTGCTGTAAGTGCGTTTGCCATTTATCAAGCTCTGCTTGGCGCGCCACCAGCTGAAATTGCTGTGTTGCTTGGTTATCTATGGCGGTAATAAATACCTCACCACTTTGTGCACCATAGCAGCTGCGCATGTCTGATAAACGCAGTCCCGGCGTTAGCTTAAAGCTATCGACCAAAGCATCAAACGCTTGCTCACCACTTAGGGTTAGCGCGCTTAAATCGTCACGCATTACATAATCAATGTCGTAACGTAGTTGTTGCTCATTAATAAGCGACTGTAATTGCACGCTGGCATCTTTACCTAATACAAAACGAAATGCAGTTTCGTTAAAGTAATACAGGGCATAAGCGTAGCTGCTTGTTAGGTCATCGTCTAATGAACTACGTAAGCCTAAACCACTAGCGGTTAGCTTATTAATATCAAGACCTAAAATAGCCGTTAAAAATGGGATTGCTTCAGTGCCACTAAAATCCATAATGGCAGTATCGCTATTAGCTTGTAGCACGTTGTCTGCTGGGGTCTCAGCTTGGCTGTGGCGAGCAAACATTATTGGCGTAAAAGTCATATGTGACACCTATCAATCATTAATGGCTGAAGTATATTGCGCCGTGCTAGCAACAACAAATTGTAATTATTTATCAATTGATAAATAATGCTTATATATACAGCCCTATAAATAGAATTTTTTAATGAAAAACATTTCTACCGATAGTTTACGTACTTTAGTCACTGTTGTTGAAGTTGGCGGATTTGCCAAAGCAGGTGAATTATTGGGGCTATCGCAACCGGCTGTGAGCTTACAAATAAAGCGCCTTGAAGACATGCTGGGCCATAAGCTGTTTAAAAAGCAAGGTCAGCGCCAAGTGCTTAATCAGTATGGCGAATTGCTTATGCCACTAGCAAAGCAAATGCTGCAACAAAACGATGCTATTTTGCAGCAGTTCACCAGTGAAAACGTGACCGGTAAAGTGCGCTTGGGGATCCCCAGTGAATTTGCTGCACGTATTTTACCTTCAATTATTGGTGACTTCGTGGCCCTCTACCCTGACGTATCACTCGAAGTGCGTTCTCGATTGAGTAAACATTTGTTGTCGGTCTCGCGCCAAGATCAATTCGATTTAGTGCTGGCATTAAACGAAGAGCTAGAATCAGCTAAGTTCCCTATTTTTATGCAAGACCAACTCGTATGGGTGGGTGATTTAAACCTTGCACAAAATGATGTAGTAACGCTTGTAACCGCCCCTGAGGGATGTATTTATCGCCGCCGCGCAATCGAGGCACTACAAAGTGCGGGTATTAAATACCGCATTGCCTACAGTAATGCCGACTTAACCGGCCTAACTGCGGCGTTAAAAGAAGGCTTAGGCATTACAGTGCTGGCAAAAAGTACCGTGCCAAATGAGCTTAACTACCAACTGCAAACCAAAGACCTCCCCGAGCTTGGTCAAATCGGTATTAGTTTAATTAAACGCACCGACGACCCCGGCACCGCCGTAGATAAACTCGCCGAATTTATCGCCTTACGTTTGACGTAGGTGTGAGTTTTCAAAATTGTAAAAACGATTTTATATCTCGTAATTCAATGAATACTCACAAAGAGGAAAAGAGACGCTACGCTTTAGAGGAAAGTAACTAATAGTTTTATTGAGTTGCTCATTCACTTCTCATTATTTTCTCTTTGTGCAAAAAATAGTGAAACGTTGGGTTTCGCTCCGCTCTTCCCAACCTACGAGCTAATGAATCAAGCAATGTAAGTCGTCATTTATGGCGACACATAATAGTTAAAATTGACGGGCTAAAGCCCGACCTACATCTTGTTTCTGTGGTTTAGATAAGCATCGCGCGAAATAAATTTCACGCCTACAGGTGAGCATTTCAATTTAACTATGCGCAGGCACAATCTAACTAAAGGTTATAGCTTCTTTCTCCTTTACTCTTTCTAACTCGCTAACTTTTGAATCTGATAGCAGACGACTCGAGACGTTGTGTTTCGCTCCGCCTATTAAGTTTTACTTAACACCAACCCAAACCCGATATCGTAATACAATACTACTGTATTTCTTATAAGTGATTTAATTCATAAACTTACAGTTCATACCTGTTTTATTACAAATAGGATTGATTCGCATTATTTTACATGTTTTAATTGCGCCGGTTAAAAAAATCTAAACATACACAGGACACACAATGACACCTAAGTTTATTGTTTCTACGCTTTCGACTGCGGTCGCTTTATCTTTAAGCGCTAATGCTTTTGCAAAAGATGTAACTAAAGAAGAGAAAAACTTCGAGCAAATCACTGTAATTGGCTCTGCATCTGCAATTAACGATATTCCTGGCTCTGCTACTTTTATTGATGAGCAAGAACTAGAAAAGTTTGAATATACTGATATCTCTCGTGTTTTAAGTGCTGTACCTGGTGTATATGTACAAGAAGAAGACGGCTATGGCCTTCGTCCTAACATCGGTATGCGTGGTACGGGTACGGGTCGTAACGACAAAATCTCAGTAATGGAAGATGGTGTACTTGTAGCACCAGCACCTTACTCAGCGCCTTCTGCTTACTACTTCCCTACTATGGGTCGTATGGAGTCAATCGAAGTACTTAAAGGTGCAGCTTCTGTTAAGTATGGCCCACGTACAACAGGCGGTGTTTTAAACTTAGTTTCTCGTAGCTTACCAACTGAAGGGTCTAAAGGTTTACTTAACGCCGAGCTTGGTAGCGACGGTTTCTACAAAGGTCATGCTTACTTCGGTAAAAAGAAAAACAATGCTGCGGGCCTTGTAGAAGTATTTACTTACGGTGCAGATGGCTTTAAAGATTTACCTGTAGGTAGCGACAACACAGGCTTCGAAAAGAACGATTTCTTATTAAAGTTTGGCTTTGACTTTGGTGATAACGAAGCACACAGCCTAGAAATGAAGTTAAAGTACTCAGACGAGCGCTCTGACGAAACGTACATGGGCTTAACTGACGTTGATTACCAAGAAAACCCTTACCGTCGTTATGCAGCATCGCAAAACGATGAAATGAACACACAACACAATGCATACCAAATCAACTATGCATACCGCTTCGGTAAAGGTTACGAGTTACTTGCTACTGCTTACCTAAATGACTTCCACCGTAACTGGTATAAAGCAAGCAAAGTAGGCACAAGTAACCTTGAGCAATACAGCGAGTTTGAAGCAAATCCAACGAGCGAAGGTATTGAAGGCGTTGCAGTAAAAGCAAACAACCGTGATTACCAAGCGAAAGGCTTACAAACTGAATTCCATATCCCTGCAGGTAGCCACTACATCACTGTTGGTGCGCGTTACCACGAAGATGAAATGGATCGCTTCCAATGGCAAGACAAATACACGCTTAATCAAGACCTATCAATGACGCTAACTGAAAAAGGCGTGCCGGGTTCTGATAGCAACCGTGTAGACAGCGCCGAAGCGACGACCCTATTCATTCAAGATGAGTGGTCACTTGATGCATTAGTCATTAGCGCAGGTCTTCGCTACGAAGACATCACAATCAAACGTGTTGAATGGGCTAAGTCTGATCCAAACCGTGAAAATGGCCTAACAAAAGACATCAGCAACGACACAGAGATCTTAGTTCCATCACTAGGTGCTACTTATACTGTAAGCGATAACCTAACGCTTCTTGCTGGTATTCAAAAAGGTTACGCTCCAGCGGCACCGGGTAACGCAGATCAAGAAGAAGAAGAGAGTGTTAACATTGAGCTAGGTGGTCGTTACGATTACGCGGGTATTCAAGGTGAAGTAATTTACTTTAACTCTGACTACACAAACATGCACGGTAACTGTACTGCGGCTGTAGGTTGTAGCGATGACAACATTGGCGATCAATACAACTACGGTGAAGTATCTGTGTCTGGCTTTGAGCTAAGTGCAGGTAAAGTATTTGCTGCTAATGCAGCTTCGTTCCCTGTTCGCTTAACTTACACTTACACGGATTCTGAGTTCGACAACGCGTTTGAATCAGATCTTTGGGGTAGCGTAGAAAAAGGCGATGCAATGCCATACGTGCCTGAAAACCAATTAGCGCTTTCAGTGGGTGCTGAGTTCTCAAGCTTTGTATTCGATACGCAAATGCGTTATGTATCTGATGCACACGCAGACTTAACTAGCTCAGGTCGCAATGCAATCGACAGCCGCGTTGTATGGGATTTAGCTGCTAAATACCTAATCGACGACAAACAAAAAGTATACTTAACAGTAGACAACCTGTTTGACAAAACCTACGTTGCAAACCGTGCAAACGGCGGTATTCAACCGGGTAAACCACGTACCCTACAACTAGGTTACAGCTACTCGTTCTAATAAAACGACTTAGCGAAATATCAAAAGCCGTGTGATGAAAATCCCACGGCTTTTTTGTGGGTGAGAGTTAGCGAGATTGTAGCCGCGATTTTATATCGCGTAATTCAATGGATGCTCACAAAGAGGATAAGAGGCGCTGCGCTTTAGAGGAAAAACTACATAACTTTATGGTCTTTCTCATTCTCTTCTCATTGTTTTCTCTTTGTGCAAAAAATAGTGAAACGTTGGGTTTCGCTCCGCTCTTCCCAACCTACGAGCTAATGAATCAAGCACTGTAAGTCGTCATTTATGGCGACACATAACCGCTAACATTGACGGGCTAAAGCCCGACCTACGTGTTGCTTTTGTGGTTAAATAAGCATCGCGTGAAATAAATTTCACGCCTACGGATAAGCATTTCAATTTAACTATGCGCAGGCACAATCTAATCTAACTTCTAACCACTGATATCTAATATCTCCATTTTTTCGACGTTAAAACGCCTCCTACACCTCGTATCTCGTCCCTTTCCCCTTGCTAACTCGAAACTCACTAATTTTTACACACAAAAAAGCCGCGATGATGGGCGTACCGCGGCTTTGTCTAACTTGAAAAATCAGTTTGCTGGGTTACTTCCAGCTTCTCATCTTATGGCCTTTTAAGGCGTAGAATAAAATGAATACATAACTTGGGATCATAACGATGTAAGCACCTTGTGCGCCAAGGCCTGCTACGTTTCCTAAACCGATTAGTAATGGACCTAGTGCACCACCAGCAATACCCATGATCAATAAGCCTGATGCGGTGCCTGTTAAGCGACCTAAGCCAGCTAAAGCCAGTGGCCAAATTGCAGGCCAAACCATAGCATTAGCAAAGCCTAGTAACGCAATGCATAACAATGGGTCTGGTAATTGTGGGCCACCAAATGGCACTAATAATAGGTTTGAAATAATGAACGAGTCATTACTGCCAAGCACCACTAACAACACGGTAATAATACCGGCAATACCCGACATTAATAACGCCGTTTGTTGGCTCATAAAGCGTGGAATAGTTAAAATACCAATTGCGTAACCAATCAACATACACGCCATGGTGTAAGAGGTCATAACTGAATAATCAGCAACGCCAATTTGTAATGCGTACGAGCCAATGGTGTCTGCTGCAATAACTTCAACAGCAACGTATAGCGCAATACCCACTACACCTAAAACTAAGTGAGGGTGTGCTAGGGTTTCTTTAATTTCGCCTTTGCCGTTGGATGTTTCGTCTTCATCAAATACTAAATCAGGCAATGGTGCAAATTTGGCAAAGGCTGCAAATAACATAATTAACGCAGCAATCAATACATAAGGCATGATAAGGCTATTTGCCATAATGTCTTTTTGCTCTTGCGATAATTTACCAGCACCATCAACAACACCGCTTACAACTACAGCGGCAAAAATAACAGGCACAATAACACCCGCAAATTTGTTTAATAAGCCCATGATACACACCCGCACAGCGGCTGATTTCTCAGATCCCATTTTAACCACGTATGGGTTAACAGCGGTTTGTAATACGGTTTGTCCAACACCTATCATTAACTGTGCGAACAAGAAGATTTCGATCATTTGCAGTTTTGCAGCCGGAATATACATCAGCGCAGATAAAGCCATAATCGCACAGCCAATCGCCATACCATTCTTATAACCAACGCGTTTAATCAGCATAGCCGATGGGATACCGGCAACTGTTACCGCAATATAAAAAGAAGAGATGATAAACGAAGCTTGTAACGGCGAAAGCTCAAGCATTTGCTGCAAAAATGGTGTAATTGCACCATTAAGCCACGTTATACACCCTAAGATAAAAAACATTGAGCCGGCCAATACCATTGGCAGCCAGATGCTTTGTTTTGTGTTGTTGTCACACTCAACCGTTGCTTCCATAATTGTTCTCTTAGTTTAATTATTTTTATTTGGTTGGAATCTAGTATACAACTCAACAGAGCTGTTCAATTTCCATACCAATCACAAAAATTTAATCATACACTAACAAAAATGACAGCGCTATCATTTTGCATTCATATAAGTCCAAAAAAGCCGCAGCTAATTGCTTAGCTGCGGCTTAAACTAAATAGTAACAACTAGTTAGGCGTTATTTACCAATTGCTTCTTTGGCGAACAAATGTTTAATTGGGCCAAGGTTGTCTACAAGGCTTAAACCAACACCACGTACGAGTTTTTTCAGTGGGTTAGCGCCTGCAAATAACTCTTTTAAGCCTTGCATCATGGCAATGTGTTTTTGTGCATCAAGCTTACGAGTACGTTCATAATCACGCAGCGTGCGTGCACTTGCAAATTCACCTTGCTCGTTACTTAATAGCTCAATTAAATAGGCGGCGTCTTTAAGGCCAAGGTTCATGCCTAAACCGGCTAATGGATGAATGGTATGCGCTGCATCGCCCATTAAAACCACTTTGCCCGACACCCACTGCTGGGCATAACGCATCTTAAGTGGAAACGCCATGCGCTCACTTTGCACTTCACATAAACCACATTGGCCATCGAGTGCTGCCATAACCGCTTTATTAAAGTGGCTATCATCAAGCGCTAAAAGTGTGTCGCAATGCTCTGGGCTTGTTGACCAAACTATTGAGTGCGTATGTTTATCTGGCAAGGGTAAAAACGCCAGCGGCCCGGTTGGCAAAAACACTTGGCGTGCCGTGTTGTTATGCTCAGCAGCAGTTTTAACCGTGGCAACAATGGCGTGATGGTCATAATCTTTAAAAGTAATTGGCATATTGAACTGCTTGCGAATAGCCGAGTTAGCCCCATCAGCCGCCACTAATAACTTAGCAATCACAGGCTCGCCGCTTTCAAGAGTAATAAACACATCAGAATCAGTTTGATGAATTTGCTGGTAGCGGGTTTCGAATAATAAAGTGGCATTACTTTGCTTTTCAAGTTCGCTAATTAAAGCGTAGCGAATAATGTCATTTTCAACGATATGACCTAACTGCGGCAAATCGAGATCGTTATGATCAAAATGAATTTTGCCAAAGCTGTCTTGATCACGTACATCCATCGAGGTATACGATGTAGCACGTTGTTTAATGATCTCTGGCCATACATTTAATGACTCAAATAAGCCCTGACTAGCTAGGCTTAATGCGCTCACGCGAAGTGCGTAATCATCACCCGGTAAAGTTTGATTTTTACTCGCATCAATCACCACAACGCTGATATCTGCTTTTGCTAAACCAAGTGCTAGCGTAAGGCCAACACAGCCACCACCGACAATACAAACTTGTGCTTGTTTCATATCCGTTTACCTTGCTTAACCTGACCCATAAGCTGTTTTGCCAGTGGGGTTTTTAACGAGGAGAATAAATCCATTGAGAAAAGACCAATGTTGCGACCAAGCGCAAGCAATCGTGATGAGTTTGAGAACAAACGCACTAGGCTGTCTGTGAGTGTCATCACGGTAGTAATATCTTTACTGCGAGTTTGGCTGTAATAACGAGTAAAAGCGTAATCACCAAGGTCGCTTCTATTTGCCATATCACACAATAATTGCACATCACGTAGCCCTAAATTAAAGCCCTGTCCGGCAATTGGGTGGATTGCATGGCCTGCATTACCAATTAATACTGTACGGTGGTTGCTCAGTGATTCGGCTTTACCGTACACAAGCGGATAACTTGCACGCATACCCACTTTACTAAATGAGCCACCGCAATAACCAAATGCTTTTTGCAGCGCAGCTAAAAAGGCATCATCTTCAAGTGCCATATGGTGCTCAATTTGCTCAGGCTCCATACACCATACCAGTGAGTATCGATTGTTACTCATTGGCAACAGTGCCATTGGGCCGTGCTCGGTAAAGCGCTCAAAGGCATGATGATGATGACCACCAGCCACTTCGATGTTGGCAATAATTGCCGCTTGCTGATAAGCGCGAGTATTAAACTCAATATTAGCCAGTTTACGACTTTGCGAATGAGCGCCATCGGCAATCACCACAAGTTTTGCGCTTAACTGCTCGCCAGAGTTTAGCGTGATGATGGCACAGTTGCTTTGGTATTCAAGCTTGGCAACCGTATCTGGGCAAAACAAACTAACATCTGTACGAGTAAGTTGCTGGTGAAGACTACGCCCAAATGGATTCACTTCAACCACATAGCCAAGGGCATCATGACCATATTCTTGGCAATCAATATGCGTTTTACCAAAATGACCACGATCAGATACGGTTACTTTTTCAATCGCTGCTGCAAATGACGCTTGGCAATCAAACGCATTGATTGATTTTAAGTACTGAACAGACTGCTGAGCCAGCGCAATGCTTCTATCATCAAAGCTTGGGTGATAGTCTGCGCTTACTTCATTTGCTTCAATTACAGCGATTGATAACTGATTATTGCTCTGTTTTAGGCCCAGAGCACAACTTGCTCCCGCCATTCCACCGCCGATAATGACAACATCAAACTGCTTTGCCACGCTTGCTCCTAGCCTTTATTTGCTTGCATCACTGCTTCAATGTCACTAATGGTTTTAGGAACCGAAATGGTCAGGTTTTCATGGCCATCTTCAGTGACAAGTAAGTTATCTTCAATACGAATACCGATGCCTTTATATTGCTCTGGTGCTTTTGCATCTTCGCTAATATATAAACCCGGTTCGATAGTTAGCACCATGCCCGGCTCAAATACGCGCTCTTTTTCATCAAGCTTGTATTCGCCAACATCGTGTACGTCTAATCCTAACCAATGACCAAGACCATGCATGTAAAATGCTTTGCATGCTTGTTTTGCCATAAGCTCATCAAGCTCGCCGGTTAAAATGCCTAAATCAATAAGCCCTTGCGTTAATACTGTTGAGGCTAATTCATTGGCTTTAGATAAACTACCGCCCGGCTTAACTTGGCTAAATGCTGCTTCTTGGGCTGCTAATACAATGTTGTAAAGCGCCGCTTGTGGTTCGCTAAATTTGCCATTAATTGGGAAGGTGCGTGTAATATCTGCCGCATAACCTTCAAGTTCACAGCCAGAATCAATTAATACTAAATCGCCATCTTTTAGCTCAGCATCATTTTGTGTGTAGTGCAAAATATTGGCATTGTCGCCACTGCCGACAATCGTGCCATAAGCAGGGTGACGAGCACCATTCATTGCATAATGATGATGAAGCTCTGCTTCTAATTGGTATTCAGTTGCGCCTGGTTTGGCAAACTGCATAGCGCGAATATGGCCTTGTGCACTAATTTCGCACGCTGTGCGCATAATGTTTAATTCTGCATCAGATTTAAACAAACGCATCTCATGCACTAAACCACGAATATCTTTAATGGTATGTGGGGCTTTATAGCCTTTTTTAGGTGCGCTGCGAAGTGTGCTTAATAAATCCCAAATTTTTGCATCGAAATTTGCGTAAGTACCTTGTGCATAAAATAAAATCTGCTGGCCGTTCACCAAATCTAATAATTGTTCATCTAGTTCACTAAGTGGGCACGTTGCGTCGAATAAGTACTCAGATTTAGCTTTTTCGAAGCCAATTCGACGGCCATGCCAAATTTCAGCTAGTTTGTCTTTGTTACGACAAATAAGCGTACTTGGTGTATCGCTTGACGGGCAAAGCACTAAAACTGCATCAGGTTCGTTAAACCCTGTTAGGTAGAAAAAATCACTGTCTTGGCGAAATGCATATTCAGTATCACGGCTGCGTGTTACTTCTCCTGCAGCTGGAATAATAGCCACGCTGTTTTTATCCATCATCGCAAGCAAGCGCTCACGACGGGCTTTGAATTCAGCTTTATCGATAGCAATAGACGACATGCTAAACCTCTGTAATTTGATTAGTGAAGGGTCTTTTTAGTGCTTTTTCCCACTGGCTCTTTACCTAGCTCAGCAAAACATAACAATGCAGAAACACGCACATACTCAATCACTTCGTGCAGTGCTTGGCTGTCTTCTTCGGTCTCTTCAAACATGGTGTCTAGGCGGGTAATTTCACTAAAGTCGCTGATCACTTCTTTCACATCAGCTGATAACTTGCCGTAATCTTTTTGTTTTAAACCAAAACCAAGCATAAAACCCGATACCCAAGATACTAAGCCATTGGCTAAATCGATCAGCGTTTCATCATCGCTTGGTAAAAATAGGTCAAACTGAAATTCTTCATCACTAAAACTGGCAACAACCTGAGAATATACATCAGCAAAAAATGCTTTTAAATCTTTACTAAAAGCTTGGCCATCGTTGAATACATCACTTAATAAACCTAAGTATTCATCGGCTTCAATATTGATGCCACAGGCTAATAAACCACTTATCACACCATGGGCTTCTGACGGTGCGACAAAAATTTCATTTTTTTCTAATAACAATTGGGCTTGTTGGTAATCAGGTAACGTGCTCATAACTTTTTCTTTGTTCGGCTAAGTAACGTCATGCTACCACTCGATAAATCGCAACTCCAATTAATTGTATGATTGAGGTCAAAAAGCAATCTGAAAAGTAAATAAGCAGTTAAAGGTGGGGAAAAACTACGCGAACGATCCGCTTTTTTTGCTTCTATGGTTTAAGGATTGAAACTTGTCTTATATACTGAAGGTGTTCCCTAGGGTGCAGGAGCTTGGTTAAGTCCCTGAGCCGATAAATTTTATGTTAGGGTTTCTGTTCGTTTACTATTGTGCAAGCTCGGCATGTACCGAGAAGCCTACGGTAGACCGCAGATCCCCGCCCTGAAACCTCAAGGTTTCAGGACTGACACCGGGCACCGCATACTTGGGGAACACCATTTCTATTTAGTTACAAGCTACAAGCTACAAGCTACAAGCTACAAGCTACAAGCTACAAGCTACAAGCTACAAGCTACAAGCTACAAGCTACAAGCTACCAATACCTTCCCTTAGTTTTTCTCTAATACAAAACTTATTATTATTCGCGTGAAATAAATTTCACGCCTACGGTATTATTTAGTTTCAAGTTATCAATACTTTCCCTATATTTCCCTTTACAAGAAATTTTAGTTTTCGGCGTTGAAACGCTTCCTACATCTCGAAACTCGTTAACTTTACTCTTTCCCCTTGCTAACTCGCTAACTTGTTTGTTTTTCTGATAGCTGACGGCTGAAAGCTGATAGCTCCTGTGTGTTGGGTTTCATTTCACTCTACCCAACACACATGTTTTCAACCTATCGCCCCTACTTAAACCATCCCTGAAAGCGCTCCATTAATAGGTAATTAACTGGCACTAATAGCAAGGTGATAAGCGTTGCGAAGATAATCCCAAAGCCAAGGCTTACCGCCATAGGAATAAGGAATTGTGCTTGCGTTGCTTTTTCAAATAGCAATGGCATTAAACCAATAAAGGTGGTTAAACTGGTTAACATAACTGGGCGGAAACGTGCTGCCCCTGCAACCTTAACAGTTTCAAGTAAGTCACCGCCTTCTTCACGCTTCTTATTGATAAAATCAACCAGTACCAGTGAGTCATTCACTACCACGCCTATCAAGGCTAACATGCCAAGTAAGCTCATAATGGTTAACTCCATACCCATTACCCAGTGGCCCATTACCGCACCTATCATGCCAAACGGAGTAACACTCATCACGATCAATGGCTGAGTATACGATTTAAACGGTATCGCTAATAACGCATAAATAATAAAGAATACAAACACGAGGCCCCAAGCCAATGAACCAAATGACTCTCGCTGCTCTTTGGCTTCGCCTTCGAGTGTGTAATCAACACCTGGGTATTGCACCATTAGCTCATCTAAGTAAGTTTTTAAGTCTGCTTGTAGTACCGTCATATTGGTATTTGATTTTTCAACATCAGCTGTAACATTCAATGTTCGATAGCGGTCAATACGGTAAATAGACGATGGGCTTTGCCCCGGCACTAAAGTAGCCACATGCGAAAGCGGCACAGTCCCACCAGCAGGTGTTTTAATAAGTATGTCTTTTAAGTCTGCAACCGAGCGACGCTCTTCAATCGGTAAGCGCACCATTACCCGCACATCGTCGCGCCCACGTTGAATGCGCTGCACCTGCGCACCAAAAAACGAGTTACGCACTTGCTGCGATACATCAACACGGTTTAATCCAAGCGCTAACCCCTGCTCTGTCAGCTCAATTTGTAGCTCTTCTTTACCATCTGACATGCTATCGGCTATTTCGTACACAGTTGGATACGTCGATAAACGCACTTTAACTTTTTCAGCAACTGCTTCGAGGGTGTCGATTGAGCTACCGCTTAGCTGTACATCAATCGGGCTAGATGTTCGGCCAAACTCAGCACGGAAAGTGACACTCTCAGCTCCCGGTATAATACCGATAAGATCACGCCATTCGCTGGCAAGCTCTCGTGAGCCTATATCTGAATCACGCTTTTCTGCCGGCATGATCTCAAATCTAACACTACCGGTATTTGACGAACCACCACGGCCACCTGTGGTTGCCAAAATATTTAGAATCACACTTTGACCGTCTTCATCACGGTATTTATCTTGTAACTCTTTTGCCTTGTCTGACATTTTAATGACGTATTTATTGGTCACTTCAAACGGTGTTCCGGCAGGGAAAGTTACGGATGCACGTACAGTTTCACTTGGAATACGCGGGAAAAAGGTAAATTTAGTCCAACCACTTGTGATCAAGGTAACAATAATTACAAAAATCCCAACAAATAAGCTAACCGTAGCCATTTTATTCTTTAAAGCTAGATTCAATAATGGTTGGTAATACTTCATTATTGCGTGTTCAAAGCCATCGGCAAAACGCTGTTGAAGGCGCTCTAGTTTCGATGGTTCGCCTTTTTCATGGCGTAACTTTAAGTATTTTAAGTGTGCTGGTAATACAAACTTAGACTCAATCAAAGAGAACAGTAAAACAGGAATAACCACGACAGGAATTTGTGCAAAAATGGCGCCTCGAGCACCTTCAATAAAAGCGAGAGGTAAAAATGCCGCAACGGTTGTAAGTACACCAAAGGTGACTGGAGTTGCCACTTCTTGCGTTCCACGAATAGCGGCTTGCTCACCACTCTCTGCAGTTTTTAAATGGGTGTAGACGTTTTCACCGGTCACAATGGCATCGTCAACAACAATACCTAGCACCAAAATAAAACCAAATAAGCTGATTACATTAAGTGTGATACCAAATATTGGCATCATTAAAAACGCGCCCATGAACGACACAGGGATCCCAATAAATACCCAAAATGCTATGGCAGGACGCAAGAATAAGGTGAGTAGCGCAAGGACTAAAATTCCGCCCTGAATTGCGTTACTGGTAAGCGTTGCTATTCGGCTTTTTACAACTTCTGAGTCATCATCCCAATAACTTAACTCAAACCCTTCTGGTAGTTGGCTCTGATGCTCAGTTATGTAATTTTTTACCGCATCAGCAACTTCAATCGCACTTTGCGGGCCAATACGATACACATCAATAAATGCAGCTTGCTTACCATTAAAGCGAGTGCGAACAGGGGTTTCTTCAAAATCATCGCTAATACGAGCAATGTCACCTAAACGAATAATTGTGCCATCAGCTTGGTTTTTTACCACTATATTAGCAAATTCATCTTTGCGATAAGCTTGGCCTTTCGAGCGGATGAGTACATCACCCCCTTCTGTTTTTAAGTTACCGGCTGATACATCAGTACTAGAATTGCGAATTGCTGATGATATGTCAGCTAAGCTTAAATCATACTGGCGTAAGGTATCTTGGCTCACCTCTATTGCTATTTCGTAATCACGAACCCCACTTAGCTCAACTTGAGTTACACTTGGTAAACGCAGTAGTTCATCACGCACGGTTTCTGCGTATTCAAGGGTTTCTTTTTCGCCATAAATACTTGAAACAGAAACGGCAATTACTTCTCGCTTCCATTCAGCAAGCGAAACTATTGGTTTTTCAGCATCGACGGGAAAGGTGTTAATTGCATCTACTCGGCTTTTAATGTCAGCCAAAAGCTCCCTAGGATCATACCCAGTCTCAACTTCAATACTTACCGAAGAAGAACCTTCAGAAGAGCGGCTAGTGATACGCTTAACTCCCTCAAGATCTTGCACCGCTTCTTCTATGCGAATTGATACCCCTTTTTCAACATCTTCAGGAGTTGATCCTCGAAGTGATACACTGACACTAATTCGGTCAGACTCAAACGATGGAAACACTTCAAGTGGTATTTGCGTCGAAACGCTAAATAAACCCGCTAATAAAATGCTGATCAGCAATAAGTTTGCTGCAACATGATTCTTTGTAAACCAAGCAATCATTATTGCGCTCCTTGCTCTTTAGGCGGCTGTTGATTGCTTGAACGCTTAGCTTTTCCTCTGGTTGCCTGATACTCTTCGCTACCCATAACGGTAACTTGCGTACCAGAACTCACTTGACCAAGCGGTGTAATCACCAAGTTATCGCCTGCAGACAAACCATCAGCGACAACAGCTTGGTTAGCGTTTTGCCAAGCAAGTGCAATATTTTTACGACGCAGTACACCCTGCTCTTCTACGTAAACATAGGTGCCTTGGTAAATTGCGCTATTTGGGATCACAATGGCATTTTCAATAGCTTTACCAGTAATTTGTGCTTTGATGTACTGACCAATTTTAATTGGATACTGATTCACAGTCGTGGCTTTATAAGGGTCGTTAATTTGCGCAACCACATAAAGCTGCTGCGCATTTTCATCTATAGCGCCTTCAGTACGAATAACTTGACCTTGCCAATGCTGTTTACCAACAAGGTCTGAGCTGAATTCAACTAATGAACCCGCGCTATTTTTAGCCCCATCACGAAATTGCTCTGGCAAATTAATAAACGGTAAGTCTTTATTTTTGATTGGTAAACGGATCTCAACTCTATCGATAGCATAAATACTGGCAAGCTCCATGTTATTACTCACCACTTGGCCTAAATCAACGCTACGACTTAAAACACGACCCGCATATGGTGCTGTGATCTTTGTACGCTCTAAATCAAGTTTCGCTTTTTCAAGTGTCGCTTGCGCAGACAACACACTGGCTTCGGCTGCTGCTAATTGTGGTTTACGAAGTACCAAGCTACTTGCTTGCTCACCTTTACCTAAGCGCTTCCAGTCAGTTTCGGCCTGCCGACCACGAGCCTGTTCTTCAAGTAAACCCTGCTCGGCTGTTAATAAGGCCGCTTGCGCTGATTTTACTTCGGCACGGTGATCTCTATCATCTAATCGCAACAACACATCGCCTTTTTCAAAAAAGCCACCTTCGCGAAATTGCTCACTTATTTCAATAATTTGCCCTGATGCTTGCGCGACTAACATACTTTGCGTTCGCGGTTTTACGGTACCAAAACTATCAATCATCACTTGATAAGTTTCTGGCGTTAAGGTTTTAACAGCCACATTTACTTTCGCTTTCGGTGGTGAAGAAAAACGATTTGCTTGCGGCGGGTTACCTTTAATAAACATGACGAGTAATACCGTCACGACAATGACAATAACTGGAATTAATATTTTACGTGTCTTAGTATTCATGATTATTGCTCTGCTACTTCGCTATTTGCTTCACTAAAGTCACCGCCAAGGGCAATGTGTAAGTTGATTCTATTTTTAATAAGTTGGTTTTTGAGTTCGATAACAGAGCTTTGCGCGTTAAAAGAGCGATCTTGCGCATCAAGCACTGTCGTGTATGTTACTAAACCACTTTGATATTGCTCAAAAGACAAACGCTCTGCGGCAATTGCATTTTCTTGTGCTTCTAAGGTTTTTTCATAACGCACTTTCAAGGCTTGCTCTTGGCTGATTGCAGTTTCAACTTCATTAAATGCATCATAGAGTGTGGCAAGGTAAGCTTGCTCCTGACGTTTAACGCTAAGCCTTGCCTGCTCTTCATTGGCTTTTAAGCGACCACCTTCAAAAAGCGGCATTGAAATACTACCTATCAGTGACCAAGCTAAGCTTGAAGGCGAAAATAAATCACTCACTCTATCTGTGCTATCACTGATAGATGCTGAAAGATTTAAGCTCGGAAAACGTTGTTTGTGCGCGTAAGCAAGTCCTGCATCAGTACTTAACAACTGATACCAGCTTGCCATTAACGCTGGTTTGCGGGTGATAAGCTCTGAAGGTAAACCCAAAGGAATTGTATTCTCAAGTAGTGGCAAATCGGCACTAACCGATAATGCCCCAGCAGGATATTGGCCTGTTAAACGCTCTAAATCACGAATTGATTTAGTTAAGGTAGCTTGCTGTGCAGCAATATTCGAGCGCTCAGTATTTAGCTCATTACGGGCAAGGTAAACGTCAAGCGCTTCATTTAAACCTTGACGATAACCCGACTCAATAATATCTAAGTTTTTCTCGGCGTTTTGTTCGCGCTGCTTATATAGTTCAAGTAATTTGTGGTTAGTAATTACATCAAACCAACCCGAAACCACATCAGCTACTAATTGTTGTTTGCTTTGCGAAAATGTGGCTTTTTCAGCTAAATATTCCAGGTTTGCTTGCCGTTCAGAGGCCGATAATTTGCCCCATAAATCAACTTCGTAGCTTAATTCTAATGATGCAGAACTAGCGTTGTTATAACTAACAGGGCGATTATCTTTACTACGGCTCGCTCGTGTTGATAAATCAAGGCTTGGCCATAAATCGGCCCCAGCAGCAATAAGCTGTTGCTCTTTAATCGCCACATCATAACCTGCTTGTAAAATTGCTTGGTTATGGGCTAATGCTTGCTCCACTAAATTAAAAACTTGAGGGTCCTGTAACTGCTGCAACCAATTATCTTCAACAGCAAGAATTTTGTTGTCCGTAGGTAATTGCTGCCATGTACTTGGTAAGGCCTCAAGCTCAGCGACTCGTTCATTATGAGTCGTCTGGCTTGCACATGCACTTAGCAAAATTACACTTAAAGCCAATAAACTCGGCTTATATTGCCAATTCATTCTAAAAACCTGAAAAACATCTATTTATGATTGTAATTCAAGCACTACCTTAAGTTTTGCTCAACTGACTTTACATAACATTACACAGTCTGGTATTTGGTAAGGATGAACTGTAGAAAAATAGGGATAAGCTGCGAGTTTACAAAATTGTAGCGATTTTATACCGCATAGAAATGGTTTAAATGGTGAAGAATTTAATTTGATAACACGGGGTAAACCCGCTGCTACGAGTTCGGCGTTGAAACGCCTCCAACTTCTCGAGTCTAGTTCCTTGTAACTTGCTAACTTTACTCTTTCTCCTTGCTAACTCGTATATTTTAAATCTGATGGCTGATAACTCTGAGTTCGTTGGGTTTCACTCCGTTCTACCCAACCTACAAGGAAACAGAAACAAAAAAGCCTCGCGATTGCGAGGCCTTGAATCAATGGTGCCCAGAGGCGGAATCGAACCACCGACACGAGGATTTTCAACCCACGCTATATAACACCTAAAATATTGTTTTTACTAAACTTAATTACAAAAATTTTCCTATAATTTTCGTCTAGTTAATAAATTCTTTGTTGTTTAGTTAAAAATATAATGTTTTTATGTACTTATAGATTTTAAACTAACTAAACAAATTCAACCTATTGATGATGCCTTTTTTAACGCTCTTTTTCAATCCTTTGTTTAATATCAATACCTTTCTCTGCATCAGGCTTTAAAGCTTCAACTTTAGCATACCCTCTTCTGTACACCCTTTTAGTTGTTCCAAGATTAGAGTGACCTAGCAATTCAGACGCTTGAGCAATACTTTCACAATCACTTGCAGCTTTAGCCCTAAGATCTCGTTCTTGAAATCGTTGCTCTGGTTTTAATTCACCACTTGCTAACGCATTAGTCATCGCTTTATTCCACGCAGTTCTGATTCCTGATGCAGTTAACGGTTTATCTCGCTTAGAATTAGCATGGGATGCAAAGAAGTACCAATGAAGTATTGGCATACGCCTCTTTGCTACGTTGCGGTAACCATTTATTTCTTTTAATTCAGAAACCAAGTTAGCTAAATAATCACAATAATTATATTGAATCCTTACTTTGGTTTTTGACGTTTGCACTTTCAACCCTTCATTTTCACACCAATCTTTGCTGCTTAGGTTGATCATATCTGTTTGCCTTAAACCTGTTGCAAGCTTAAGCTCGATGTATAGCTGAAGCCAGCGTGGACAATATTTAAAAAAGACATCTATTTCTTCATCTAAAACGAGTCTATCTCGAGGCCTCTCAGGATTTCTGATTATTCCATTAAAAGGAGTGCAATCAATTATTCCCCACCGTACAGCATGGGTCATTATAGTGCTTAGTAAGGCAAATTCACGATTTCCTCTAACAGGTGCGCCCTCTCTAGCTCTCAAATCTAAGTACTGATAGGCATGACGTGCCCTAACCATAGTAGGGTTCATTGAGCCAAATCGTTTAATAAGGTTCTTAGCTGCTGCAATGTTGCTTTTGTGTGTATCTTTAGCTTTAGTCGGTGAAACTTCTTTCATATACCTATTTATCAAGTCGAACATTGTGCGGCATTCATAGTTTATTTCTGCGTAAGCATAATAATTTCTAAAGGCTTCATGTATGGTTTTACCTAGTCGAATATCTTTTTGCTCAGCCGCTCTTAAATAATAAGTGTCAGCTTTTTTGTTATAGATCATTCCTCTGGGTAGATTTTGATTTTCAGGTGAACGCTTTCTACCCATATTTCTAATCCTCTAAATTCAACTCAGTGTATTTAAAGATAGAACTATTATTAGAATTTCGCTGGTTTGGGCTTGCGCCTAGTTCAGCTTCAATAGATTTACGTAACACTTTTGGCCAGCCAAAAGCATCTAAGGTAAAGGTAATACGCATTGCGGTAAGTTGCTCAACTTGCTTCTGGCGTTGTTTTCTACCAGTAAGTTCAACAATTTCTTCTTTGGAAAGGAATAAGCTCATAGGTTTCTCACACTATTAAGTTTCCAGTCACTTTTAGCAACCGAATAATCAAAAAAACTCTAATTCCAAACGGAAATTATCTGTTTGGTAATAATTAACTCTTGATTTGCTCACGCAGCTAATGCGTGGCGACTTAAAGCATGATGACCTAAGGCCTCACTGAATATTTGCTGATTTCTAACAATTTCCATCATTTTTCAGCTTTTTTAATATAGTTTGCCATTTTTTAAATAGCAAACATTATTAGGCGGGAGTTAACTATGAAGTTTTATAGTACCAATTCCAGCAAGGTTGAAGTTTAGATCTTCAAGAGCACTTTTTTTACTGAGTCCAATGCCAAATTCAAGGCTAGAAGCCATAAATGCTTCCATTTCGATGTCATTAGTTATTTCATTCTCTGATTGGTAGCAAACAAAGAACTCATGCTGCTTTGAGTAGTAATATTTTTCCATATTCACCTTTCACTTCGTTGAATTTAATATATATTTAATATAAACACCTTCACCATTTAGGTAAAATTTATGTTCATTGATTTTCTATTAAAAGCTTCAGAAGTTGCTATTGATGTTTTATGTGAGCCATTGCCTGAAGACTCATACGAAGGTGAATTTGATATTTATGAACCAAGCTCAAAGTCACTATATACTAACGCAGATGGCAGCGCTGAAACTTTGACAGGGTCATCAATGGGCACAAGAATTTCTGATTTGAGTGGTGACTGATAACCCTTGACTTAATCTTTAAAAAGTCAACGCCCTAAGTAGATTACCGTGATCTGCTCACGGCTATGCCCTAGCTCGCTTGATATTTGCAATCTTGCTTCTTTATCAATAACTTTTTGTTCTGCTGTTAATTCTTTGCTTTTTAGACCACCGCTAATTGGTGCTTGTCTACCTGTTAGTTCCAAGTAACGTTTTTGGGCATACATGTGGCGTAATCCATGATTTTTATCTAGGCCAACACGGCTTATTTGCCATTCGTAGCTTTTTAATTGTTGCTTGTAATTTTTATCAGGCCTGATCAATGCACCACCACCAACAGTTTGCTGTATTTCTTTTAATAACGCGCGCTGAGATTCAGTTCTGATTGGTAAAGTCCTTGGACGGCCACCTTTAGTCCACGATGATTTTAAAACGAGTTGTTCTCCACGTATGGCAAAATTAGGCTTAAATTTAATGGCTTCTTCTCTACGAAGCCCAAACTCTAACTGAAGCTTTAGTGATAACTGCACGTAGTGATCTGTTATTTTTTCGAGCTTAGCTAAGTCTAGCTCTTTGGCTTTTGAATCAGTTGGAATGTAACTGCGCTTTTCTAAGTTAAGTGATATTGCTTGGTTTGCACTGTTATTTGATTTTGGCAGCATCGATGATTTTCCGACTTTTTCAGCCCACCATCTAATGTGCCCAATGCGGTTTTTAATTGTTCCTGGCGAAAGCTTTTCAGCTTGCCAACGCTCTATCAGGTAATTTACGTGTTTTGGTTTTAATGAATGAACTGACTTTAATCGAAACCCACCTTCTTTAAGTTGTGCAGCAAGTTGCACTAACGCTTTTTTACGCCCAGCCTGTGTGCTGTAGCTACCATCTTGATTTCTTAACATTAAGCCTTGTAGTTGGTACTTTAAGTTACTCATAAGCCACCAGTTAGTGATGATTTAAAATACCTGTTATGCACTTAACTAACTAATTGAACCTATTACTCCAAAAGGTAAGTTTTAAATGCCAATTGCACGTTGGAGCGTACAATTTTCGTATGAATACGAATAGAGGCACAAAGTTCAAAATGGCCGAAATAGCCTCGCCTTAAATGTTTCCCTGTTGGGCGTACATAATAAAACGCAAATAAAGTGTGCTTTGCACTAGTTAGTTAAGTGATAACAGGTCTCCTTTTTTAGCGCCATAAAAGTAATTCTTCATGAATTTTGTATACACAAAATTAAATCAAGCTAATGCAATAAAGCACTAGCTATTGATTAAGAAAAGTTAACTTTTTGGCTTATAGCTACATCACATTGGTAGCTTTTCGAAATGACAAAGCTGAAAGCTTTGTTTAAAGATACGATGACCAAAGGCCTCGTTAAATAAGTAATTTGATAATGGCATAACCCGCCCGTAACTTCAACAAAAGTAATAAGCCTGTTGGTACGGCTGGGTTTGCCCACCGCGTCACTCCCCTATTGCTTCGCGGGAGTGACGCGGTTTATTAAGAACCTAATGCTTAAATTTATCTAACTCGCTAAAGTCAATTGAGTAAGCTGAAAGTTTTTGGGGAAACAGTTTACAAGCTAATTTAATGAGTCCTCTACAAGTTGGAGAATAAATTAAAGTTCTAGTCAGAAAGGACATACTGAGACTCATATTCAATATGCGCGCATATTTCTCTATTTCTTGATATTTTTTCTGCAAGTAATGATTATATTCAAGCCTAAGCCCTGAAAGCTCACTTTCTACTCTAAAATCAAACTCCTTTCTAATATGAATTTCTAATTCAGCTCGCCGACAAAGAAGATCATTCACTTGAGATTGATGTGAGTTTAAAGCTGCGATTTGCATTTCGATGGTTGCAAGTTCATTTGCGTTAAACTTAGTGGAATTATGTATGTAAGAACTATCGTAATCAATCAATGCTGATAGGGGGGTCATGGTCATTTTCCCATAAGGACCTAATCTTGCTATTTCATTCTCTATAATTCCTTTATTAGCCTTAATTCTCATCAAGTTATTCTCAACAAGAATTTTCAGTTTTGCTCTTGCTGTCTTATTATTAACTTTTGCAGAAAAATAACCTGTGAATATAGTAAAAAACCAGCCAATAAAAGCACCAAAGAATGCTGCAAAAAGAGTCAACCCTTGGTTACTTTCAATAATTTCATTAAAGTTCAACATTAAAAATTCCATTATTATCTTTATATAAACTTTATTTAAAGGTATCACCAATTCAAAGTATTGACTCGCTAATTTTATGGTAACTAGCTCCGAATTAATTTGCTAAAAAAAAACGATCACTAACTTAATCTAAAATATTGAAATTCCCAATTTCTAAATGTTTAACTAAATAATTCTGACGTAAATGAAATGAATTTAAACATTTAATGAAATTTTTATGCTCGCAGAGCAATATTTTTTTCAGTAATTTCTTATAAGCGTGCAAACGCCCTACCAAACGAGGCAGTAAAGAAATTTCAAAAAGTCTAAATTATTGGATCGCGGTAACGCTCTATTGGGGCTGAAATCGGGAGTTGAACACTATGTGTATTCTTAGATTTAACTTTAACCGGTTGTTTAAACCTAAACATAAATTTACATACATGTTTAAGCTTTTCTTTCACCGCAGACAGCAGACCAACTTCTAGCATAGTTTCAATTAGCGATTTTACAGTCATATATGCCCAGCCTAGCTTATTTGCTAGCTGTGAAATGCTTTGCTGATATGTATCACGTTTGTTCCTTGTGGCAATTTTACCAGCTTTAATTTTACTGGTTATCAAGGCCTGTAGCATGAGCATTTTATGTTGATGGCGAGAGTCATAGCGACTTTTAGAATCAAAAAAATGAAGCTGAACAGGGTATAAACGTAATGTATGACTCGACTGTTGTTTAGTAAGCATCTGCGTGTAGCTTTGCAATAAACGATAGCCTAAAGGGTGTTTTACGTTTAAATGCAATGTACGGCTATAACTCGAAGGATTAGCAGACTCAATTAGCAAAGGTTCTTTTTCATCTTCTAGTGGCTCTAGAAGCTTTTTAAGACCGTTTTTAACTGCATTTATCGAATAACTTAAATGTTTAGCGATTGCTGATACTGATGAGTTAAATTTGCCATGCTTAGCATGGTGATATGCAATATGTCCCAAAATTAAGGTTTGAGTGTCTGATTTCGTTGCTGCAAGGACTTCTAAAGCAAAGAATACCTGTCTCTTTTTGCCGCAGTGATCACTTACCGTATTTAGGCTTGATGAAAAATTATTTTTTAATTTTCTAGTCAATTGAAATTCGACTGGAACGATAGTCAGCAATTTTTTGGCTTACCACTAGACACAGGATTACCCTACAGCTAATATAGCCATATAAACATTTTGAGTTGTTTATTAAAGCCGCGTTAGAAACTTAAGTCGCCAAACTTAATCTGAGTTTCTTTATCGCGGTTTTTTGCTTTCTGGCGTTCGCAAAATCGCCTCCGTCAATTACGACGAATACAGATATTTTTGTAGGGAAAGTATGTTTTAGTAGGAAACGATATTTTAGATTTCAGCGGGACGCTAGTAAAAATGGTGCCCAGAGGCGGAATCGAACCACCGACACGAGGATTTTCAATCCTCTGCTCTACCGACTGAGCTATCTGGGCATTTTAAACTTTCGTTTAAAATAAATGGTGCCGACTATCCGAGTTGAACGGATGACCTACTGATTACAAGTCAGTTGCTCTACCAACTGAGCTAAGTCGGCACACTAAACCTGTGTGCATTTAGCACTTAATCACATTGTGATTATAAATAATGGTGCCCAGAGGCGGAATCGAACCACCGACACGAGGATTTTCAATCCTCTGCTCTACCGACTGAGCTATCTGGGCAAAATTTAGTATTATGCAGAATATCCATATGGATTTTCAATGCAATTCCCGATGACTCTAGCGACTGAGCTATCTGGGCATAACAAAAAGCTATAAGCTTGATGTTTAAATAAATGGTGCCGACTATCCGAGTTGAACGGATGACCTACTGATTACAAGTCAGTTGCTCTACCAACTGAGCTAAGTCGGCACACTAAAATCGTGTGCGCTGTGCACTATAATCACTTTAAAAGAGATTATCAAATAATGGTGCCCAGAGGCGGAATCGAACCACCGACACGAGGATTTTCAATCCTCTGCTCTACCGACTGAGCTATCTGGGCAAAAATTTAGTTTTATGCAGAATATCAACAAGGATTTTCAATGCAATTCCCGATGGCTCTACCGACTGAGCTATCTGGGCATAACAAAAAGCTATAAGCTTGATGTTTAATTAAATGGTGCCGACTATCCGAGTTGAACGGATGACCTACTGATTACAAGTCAGTTGCTCTACCAACTGAGCTAAGTCGGCACACTAAATCTGTGTGCTATGCACGATACTGATGCTTAATCTTAAGCACCAATATATAAATAATGGTGCCCAGAGGCGGAATCGAACCACCGACACGAGGATTTTCAATCCTCTGCTCTACCGACTGAGCTATCTGGGCGTGCGGCGTATTAAACGGGTTTTGCCTTCTCAAGTCAACTATTTTTTGAGGATTCTATCTGTTTGCACAGTTTTCAATCAAGATTGCTGTTTTTAATGGTTTTTAGACTATTTATTCAACAAACTTATGCGCTTTTACAACGTCTTATGTTTTTAATCAATTTCCTAGTCTAAAAACGTGGTGAATTTTTCTTCATTGATGGTAGGATTATCTAATTATCAAGAATATACCTACTATTGCAGTATAAATTGTTGGATTAAAGCTATGCGAAGTAAATCAACTTCTCCTGTAAAAGGCCTGTTACCGCTTTTTATTATTACGAATCTTGTTATCACACTTTTAGCAGTTATTGCTCTAGCTTTTTACCCTTCCAACAATTCTGAAAAACAATCATCACAACCCAAACTCACCGCATCACAAGTTGCATCTCAGTTATCAGCTCCTTTGGTAAGCGCATTAACAATGCCAGGACAAGATAAAGTAAAAGAGGTATTAGATGTTAGTTTGTTGCTAAACAATAATTTTGATTACTACTTATACCGATATGAAGTAAATGGTGATGTCTCACTGGTGTTTGCAAGTAATCAAGAGCGAATTGATGCAAGTAAAGTTAATCAGCAACTCGAACAAAACATGCTTGTTCATACTGTACTTGAGTTTAACGACCAACCAGTCGGCGAGCTTATAGTTAAACAGCATCCAACTGAACAGCCTGTAGTTCAGTCAGCTGGGATTTCATATGCTTTAGCCGCTTTAGCTGTATTAGCGCTGATAATTTTGTCAATTGCGATGAGTATATTTATCAATAAGCGTTTTACTAAAAGTAGCGGCTCTTTAAGCCAAGAGTTAATTGCGATCACGAATAATGCAGACTACAACACGCATGTTACAGAGAATCTTGAGTTCGGATTAGATATTGTTGCTGAAAATATCAATCAATTGCTGAGAAAGGTTCAATCCGCAATTAAAGAAAACAAAGCAGCGCAAGCCGATCTGCAAAAACTACAAAGCAGCCTAGAAACAGAAGTACACAACAGAACTCTCGCGCTTGAACAAGCAACTTTAAAAGCTGAACAAGCGAATGAGACCAAAACAACCTTCTTGGCAACCATGAGTCACGAAATTCGCACACCGATGAATGGTGTGATTGGTACCATTGATTTACTTCGCCAAACTGAGCTTGATGGTGCCCAGCACAGGCTAAGTACTATTATCCGTGATTCTGCGTTTTCTTTATTAGGTATTTTAGACGATATTCTCGATTTCTCGAAAATTGAGGCAGGTAAGCTTAATATAGATAATATTCCATTTTCTGTTTCGGATACTGTTGAAGAAGTAGCTCGCGTTCTGTCATCAGTTGCAAAAAAACGAAACCTTGAACTTGAACTTGCTATAGCACCCGATATTCCCACAAACTTAATCGGCGATACCGTTCGAGTTCGTCAGGTACTCTATAACCTATGTAGTAATGCTATTAAGTTCACAAGCACAGATGAAAACAAAAAAGGTCATGTAAAAATATCTGTTGAGGTTGCTCAGAACACAACCGATCATTACACATTGCGTTTTACTGTTTCTGATAATGGTAAAGGAATGACGCAAGCCCAGCTTCGTGAAATTTTTAACCCCTTTATTCAAGCCGAAGGCTCTATTACTCGAGAATATGGTGGTACCGGTTTAGGATTATCAATTTGTAAAAGCTTAACAGAACTTATGTTGGGCAGTATTTCTGTTAGTAGTGACTTAGGTATTGGTAGTGAATTTGTTGTCGATTTACCATTTAGCACCGAAGGTAAAGTAGATCTCGCCCACAGACATACAATGAAAGGCCATCGTGTTGTTGTGGTAACACAACATAGTGGCCGTAAAGCTTTGCTTGCCCGTTATTTATCTTTTATGGGAGCGACTCATGTTTTTGCCGATAGCAATGATTTAATAGAGGCGGAACAAGATAACGAAAACATTATCTGGATCCTCGATGGTATAGAGGGAATGGAGGATATTAACTATATCTTGCGCCGTTTACTCTACACACTAGAAGATAATAACCAGCAAGTTATCGTGTTGAGTAAATTAGATGAAGCGGCGGTAAATCATAAAAATATCTTCTACTTAAATGCGTCACCATTTTGTAAGTCAAACTTCATGATGTCGCTGTTAGTGGCTGCGGGTTTACACACACCAAAACAAGTTGTCTCAACCAAATCTTTCAATGATTACTTGAGTGTTGACCAAGCTCGTGACGAAAACAAACTCGTGCTTTTAGTAGAAGATAATGTGCTAAACCAGCAAGTGTTAACGGATCAACTTCACTTGTTAGGCTATGGTGTTGAGCTTGCTGAAAATGGCGAAAAAGGTCTTAATATATGGCGAGCAGGCCATCACTCAATTATTTTAACTGATTTGCACATGCCAAAAATGTCAGGGTATGACATGGTTGAAAAGATCCGCAATGAAGCTTCTCAACTCGAAGACATTAATGCTCAACCTTACATAATTGCTATCACAGCAAACGCTCTTAAAGGCGAAAAAGAGCGCTGTTTAAATGTAGGAATGAATGACTATATAACAAAGCCTGTTGAGTTAAATGTACTTGAAGCCGCACTTCATAAATGTGCTTATAAAGCTAACCCTGAAGAGGTGAAACTGGCCCCACCTAAACCTGCAATCCCTATTGATATGAGCGTATTATCTAAATACGTAAATAATGATGAAGCTAAAAAGCTACGCTTTTATAAAATGTATTTAGAGCAAAGTAATCAACTTAGCCGTGAAGTAAATGCAGGGGTTATCGAGCTTGATCTTGAGAAAATAATAAACTCATGCCACCAGTTAAAATCTATCTCAAAAACGATAGGTGCAATGAAAGTCGCTGAGTTAGCTGAACAATTTGAACATCGCTGTAAAAATGAAGACCCTACAAGTGATGAATTAATTGAGCTTAGAGATAATTATGAAATTGAATACTCTAAAGTCGCTCAATATATAAAAGAACAAATACAAAAAGCCGAACAAGAAAACAAATAGTACTTATCAAAAAAGGGCCATAACGGCCCTTTTTACTTTATTTTCTTGGTTTATTTTTCTGGTGGACGGTAGCCTTCGATTTCTACGTCTTTACCTTCAAATAAGAAACCGACCATTTGCTCTTCTAAAAAAGCACGGTGCTCTGGATCCATCATGTTTAAATGCTTTTCGTTAATCAACATCGTTTGCTTGTGTTGCCATTGGCCCCACGCTTCTTTACTGATGTTGTTGAAAATCTTTTCACCAAGCTCACCTGGGTATAGTTGGAAGCCTAAGCCTTCAGCTTCTTTTTGTAACTTTTGACAAAATACTGTACGTGCCATAATTGCTCTCTACTCTTATTGCGTGATGCTATTGTAATCTATTGTGCTTAATTGTTTAACCAGCTTTTTCGTTGGCGCTGCAAGGCCAACTTCAACTGACTCATCAAGCGGATACCAAACCAGTTGTCGCTCATTGATGAGATCTGGAATACTCGGCAATGTTAAAACATGCGGATTAATAGTCAGTTCAAAATGCGAAAACACATGGGTAAAGGCTTCAAGTGCCTGCGTATTTGCAGTTAAACCGTGCTGAGCTAAAAATGTTTCTAGTTCAGTTAATTCGCTAAACTCAAAAAAGCCAAACAAGCCGCCCCATATTCCAGAGCTCGGGCGTTTTTCCATAAGTACTTTATTGTCACAGGCTAGGATAAGCTGATGACATGACTTTTTAGGCACTGCCTTTTTCGGTTTTGAATGTGGGAACTCTTTAACTTTGCCTTCATTAAAAGCAAGGCATTTACTATTTAAAGGGCACGGCTCACAATCAAATTTACTACGCGAACAAAGGCTTGCACCTAAATCCATCATTGCCTGATTAAACTCAGTGACCGACTCTTTAGGGGTTAATTGCGATGATAATGACCAAAGCTGGTTTTCGACCTTTTTCACCCCATACCAGCCTTCAATCATAAAAAAGCGCGCCAGTACTCGTTTTACATTACCGTCTAGAATTGGGTGATGTTGGCCAAGCGATAAAGACAAGATAGCCCCTGCAGTAGAGCGACCAATGCCCGGCAAGTCCATAACCTCTTCAAGTGTGGTTGGAAATTGCCCTTGGTATTTATCACGAACTATTTTTGCTGTTTTATGTAAGTTGCGTGCACGAGCGTAATAGCCAAGGCCAGTCCAGTGGTGCAACACCTGATCTTCATCCGCATTTGCAAGCGCAATGATGTCAGGAAAGCTTTGCATAAACTTTTCAAAGTAAGGAATAACAGTTACGACTTGAGTCTGCTGTAGCATGACCTCAGAGATCCATACCTTATAAGGGGTTTTATTTAACTGCCATGGAAGAGTTTTACGGCCGTGAAGGTGATACCAGTCAACCACTTGGTTTGCAAACCAAGTTGACTCCTTATTGCTTAAATTCAAAATAACATCTTTACTTGCTGAAGCTCATTGCGGCCAAGTCTATTGCAGTTAGTTAGGCCAAGCAAGTCGAACAGACTCCGCCTTGCCTAAATAGCCCACATATGGCTGCAAAATTAATCTCGAAAGATAAACAGGTTCTTACTATTGTACTCAAGGCGCAGGTCAGGGATAATACGCAACCTTTTTCTATAGTCAGTGTTTTTTATCAGGCCAAATTATATGAATGACTCAAGTAACCCAAACCTCGAGCAAGCAAAGCAAGAGGGTAAATATATCCGCACGATTCGTAGTTTCGTTAAGCGCGAAGGTCGCCTAACAAAGGGCCAAGCAGCCGCCATCGAAAAGTGTTGGCCAACAATGGGCCTTGAGCATAAAAATGGTATGCTCGATCTAAAAGAAGTATTCGGTAACGATAACGATGTCGTACTAGAAATCGGCTTTGGTATGGGTAAATCACTGGTTGAAATGGCTAAAAACGCACCTGAGCTTAACTTTATTGGTATTGAAGTTCATCGCCCTGGTGTTGGCGCTTGTTTAATGGACGCTGACGAAGCAGGGATCACCAACTTACGTGTATTCGAGCATGATGCAGTTGAAGTGCTTGCTGATTGTATTGCTGATGAGAGTTTATCTAAACTGCAATTATTTTTCCCTGATCCATGGCATAAAAAGCGTCACCACAAGCGTCGTATCGTGCAGCCTGAGTTTGCGCAAAAACTACGTAGCAAATTAAAAATTGGTGGTGTTTTCCACATGGCGACTGACTGGGAAAACTATGCCGAGCATATGCTTGAAGTAATGCAAGTTGCTGAAGGTTACAAAAACCAATCAGAAACCAATGATTACGTTCCTCGCCCAGATTCACGTCCTTTGACAAAATTTGAGCAACGCGGTCATCGCTTAGGTCACGGCGTATGGGACTTGATGTTTGAGCGTACTAAGTAATAAAAGGTAAAAGCAGCATGAGTAAGTTAACCAACCCAAGTTTATTATTGCTTCGAAATGAAGACGAACTTGTTGGCCAGTCGATTTTAGTGGTTAACTTTGAGCAAGATGGCTTTTTACGCGAACTTAAAACGCTAAACCCAGACGCAAAAATTACTGCGTTCAGTTATAACCACGCTAATGCCATGTATGCCAGCAAAATTGCAGGTGTACATGCTGTGGTTGATCACACTATTCCAAATGGTAACTACGATTTAGTTATCTATTACTACCCAAAAGCTAAGCCAGAGGCACTAATGTGCCTTGATAATATCCGTGCTGTTTGCCAGCAAGATGCTCAGCTTTTTGTGGTTGGTGAAAATAAAAGCGGCGTAAAATCAGCAGAGAAACAACTAAAGGACCACTGCGGCTTTAGTAACAAAATCGATAGTGCTAAGCATTGTATTTTGTATATGTTCTCTGAGCTTACGTTAAATGATAACTTCGATATCAGCCGCTATCACAAACAATTCCAAGTTAAAGCTGGTGATGCTGAATTCACTGCTATCAGTGTACCAGGGGTATTTAATCACGGTGCTCTTGATGTTGGTACCGCGGTACTACTTAACCATGCCCCTTCTATTAACAAGGGTAAAGTGCTCGATTTTGCTTGTGGGGCAGGCATAATTGCCACCTACTTAGGTTTAAAGCAGCCTGAGCTAGAATTTGTTTGTAGCGATGTAAGTGCCCTTGCAACTTACGCCACAGAACAAACACTGGCACTAAATAATCTCAAAGGTGAAGCCATATTAAGTGACGGTTTAGCAAGCATTGAGGGTAAATTTGATTTAATTATCAGTAACCCGCCTTTCCACACGGGTATTGCCACAGACTACACCATTGCCGAGGCCTTTCTAAGCTCTGCAAAGCAGCACTTGAGTAAGCAAGGAAAATTGACCATTGTTGCTAACAGCTTCTTAAAATATCCACCCATTTTAGAAGCGCAATTTGGCCAGTACAGCACCGATTTTAAAAATACTAAATTTGCCGTTTACTCAGCTTCATAACAATTTGTAAAATAGCTTATTCATAACAAAAATATTTTATTAAATATTTAGTTACTTTTTCTGTTTTTGCTAGACTTAATTTTTAATAACAATATAAAAAGATTGGCCTTCTATCGCGCATGTCACTATTTTCGGCACAAACAAGTATTCGTAAAGCGTTGGCAAATGCGGTCATGCTCGTCACTGCGCTATGCCTATCTTTGTCGATTTCGATATCGACTTATCTTGACGTTAAAGAACAAAAAGCGTTAATAGTTGACAAAATCACCCTACTTGCAGAAATCATTGCCTACAATGCGCAAGTAACAGTGCTTTTTGATGATAATGAAACAGAAGCAGAGCGTTTAAAACTATTTGAATCTGTGCCTATGATCAAAAATGTGCACATTTATGCTATTGATGAGTTATCAAATAAGCCTAAATTCTTTAGTAGTTTTAACGCAATAAGAACCCCTCCAGTACCAATTAAAGTTAATAATATTGATGAGCTATTAGAACCTCAATTTAAAAATAAAGCGATAGAGCTAATAAAACCTATTGTTTATGAAGGTAATACGATTGGCTATGCCTATGTCCGTGGTGACTTAGAAAGACTAAACCAATATATTAACAAGAAGATTTTTATCGATATTTTGTTGACTCTTTTTGTCTTGGTTATTGTGTATTTTGTTTCTAGACGCATTCAAAAACGCATAGCAAACCCAATCGATAATTTGAGTAACCTGCTGCAAGATGTATCTAGAAACCACAACTACGAAACACGTGCGCAAAAAACCAATGTTGACGAGATCAATCAACTAGCTAATAGCTTAAATATCATGCTTGCCCGTACTCAAAAGCAGATTGAACGCCATGAAAATGACAAGCAAGAAATTAAGCAACTGAACCAAAGCCTTGAAGAAAAAGTAAATCAGCGCACAATCGCCCTACGAGAAGCGAATCAAGAGCTACTCAATACCCTTGAGCGAATGCATCAATATCAAAACCAAATTGTAGAAAATGAAAAAATGGCCTCTCTTGGCCAAATGGTCGCAGGCGTTGCCCATGAAGTTAACACGCCGATTGGTTTAGGTATCACAGGTTCAACATTACTTCGCGATAAACTTGCAGAAATAAACAGTTTATTTGAGCAAAAAACCTTAACCTCAGCACACCTAAAGCGTTTCATAGATGATGGTATTGAAAACCTCGACTTAATTTATCGAAACCTTAACCGTGCAGCAGAATTGGTTTCTAGCTTTAAAAAAGTAGCTGTGAATCAAGATGTAGAAATGAGTACCAAAATAAATCTGCATGACTTATTAAGTGATGTAATTATGTCGATGCGCTCAGAAATACAATACCGCAACCCAAAAATCATCATCAATTGTAATAGTAACTTTAGCATCGAAACTAAATCTGGACCGTTACAACAAGTATTACAGCAACTGTTAAGCAATTCTGTTATTCACGGCTTTACTGATGATATTGGCAACGAAGTTAGATTTGACGTTGAACGTAATGAGAGCAGCCTTATTATCGATTACTATGACAATGGTATTGGTGTTGATAAATCAATTAAGAAGCGTATTTTTGATCCTTTTGTCACCACTAAGCGAGGTGAAGGCGGAAGCGGTTTAGGTATGCACCTAGTTTACAACCTTGTAACCCAAGCACTTGGAGGAACGATTGTATATGATGAGCTTAATCAAGAAGGCGTGCACTTTATAATCACACTACCTTTGCATGAAGGTGACATGTGATGCGTTGGGTGTGTTATTTAGTCGTTCTTTTGCTTAGTGTGAACTCTGCTTTCGCAAAGTCACCAGAGCAAGTTAAGTCTGCATTTTTATATCAGATTGCCAAGTTCACCAAGTTTGATGATCAAGTAGATCCTCCCCCTGTTACATTTTGTTTTTACGATTTAGAAAATGGTCCGGGCTCGTATCTTAAAGAGAAAAATGAACTGCAAATTAACAAAAAACCAATCAAAGTAATTTTAGTGAAAAAAACTCAGCAAATTTCTGAACTTTCTCAAGTTTGTGATATCACATACATTGATGAAACATTAGAAAATGATATACTTCCACTTTGGACCGATACAATTTCATTAAATACTTTAACAATAGGCGAAAGTATTAGTTTTTTAGAAAATGGCGGTATAGCCTCTCTGGTTCAAGAAGGAAATAAAATCCGACTGTATATCAATAAGCAGCACGTATTGCAGCATAACTTTAAAGTGCAATCTCGATTGTTAGCTATGGCTAAGTTTTATCCAAATTGATTTTACTTGTTAACAATTGGATCTAATCCTATAATCTCTAGTATTCGGTTTTGCTTGATAATACCGAATTTTTGTAAATAAAATTTCCGAAAAGGTTAATATACAATGCAAACGCCAGTCATTCTGATCGTAGAGGATGAAGACGTAACTCGACTAAACCTCGTTAGTTTATTTGAAGCTGAAGGTTACAAAGTTATTGAAGCCATTGATGGCGATGATATGCATGACAAGCTTACAAATAATGATGATGTGAACCTTGTAGTTATGGACATCAACCTACCAGGTAAAAACGGGCTAATCTTAGCACGTGAACTTCGTCAAAAACGAAACGTGGGTTTAATTTTCTTAACAGGTCGTGACAACGACGTTGATCGCATTTTAGGTCTAGAAATTGGTGCTGATGATTACATCACAAAACCATTTAACCCGCGCGAGCTAACTATCCGTGCTCGCAACCTAATTTCGCGCACAGCTTTAGGCGGCGAAGAAGCAAATATCGAAACAAACGGTGTTATTACATTTAACGGTTGGGAACTTGATGAAAACAGCCGTTGTTTAACATCTCCAAGTGGTGACGCTAAACGTTTACCTAAAGGTGAATATCGTGCGCTACGCTTAATGCTTGATTCACCGGGCCGTATTTTCAGCCGTGAGCAATTAATCAAGCATATGACTGGCCGTGAGCTTCGCGCTAACGACCGTACTGTAGACGTAACAATTCGTCGTATCAGAAAACACTTTGAAAGCGATAACAGCACATCTGAACTAATCAGCACCATCCATGGTGAAGGCTATCGTTTCATCGGTAAAATCGACAGCTAATTAGAATTAATTTTCTAGTTGTTGTAAAAATAATTGGAGGGCTTCGCGCCCTTCATTTATTTTAACTGCTAGTTCATCAAGCCACTGTTGTAACTCTTCACTACTTTCTTCAAGCGCTCCATGCTCCATCTTCTTAGCGTGTAACTGAACATCGTTTAAGCCTACAGAGCCAGCTGCGCCTTTTAATTTATGCGCCACCGATTTGTACTCTTCTCTATCATCTGCTGCTAACGCATCTGCAAGCTCAGTTTGATATTGTGGGTTTAGCTTATTAAACAGCTCACAACTACGGTTGAAGATAGTTAACCCCATTGAACCAACAAAGTCTTCAATGGTTTCAATATCAAGTAACTCAACGCGGATACCTGACAAATCTTTGACTGACACTGGCTTGATTGTTTCTGACTGACAACTTTTTTGTTGTTTAATATCAAACAGCTCACCAAGCATTTTATCAAGCTTGGTTGTATTAATTGGCTTCGCAAGCGCGCCTTGAATGTTAATACCAGCAAGCTCTTCTTCAGCACTACGCACGTTAGCAGTTAAGGCAACGATTGGTAGGTTATCAAAGTGCTCATCGTCACGAATTTGGCGAGCAACTTCATCACCGTTGATATCTGGCAATTGCATATCAAGTAATACGAGGTCTAAGTCATCTTCTGTGTAGACAAACGACAGCGCATCTTCACCGGTTTCAGCCCAAATAACTTCGTGACCACGCTGCTCAAGTAAATTTGTGGCAATTTCAGCGTTAAGCGGAACATCTTCAACAAGTAGAATGTTTAAACTACGAACCGCATAATTTTGCTCTGTAGGCGCAATGCAGAGTTTAAGTGGGATCTCTACCACAAAAACGCTGCCCTCACCTTCTGTGCTGCTTACATGTATTTCACCTTTCATCGCAGTAACCAGTGCTTTTGTTACTGCAAGCCCAATACCTGAGCCAATAGCATTGGTGCCATTGATGTCTGGTGCTTTGTAGTACATGTCAAAAATACGGTGTAGTTGTTCTTGCGGGATCCCCTGACCGGTATCACTAACACGCATCACTAACCAAGGGCCATCTGGGCGATTTTCACGAATACATTCAAGCTCAACATGACCTTGCTGTGTAAACTTAACGGCATTATTTATTAAGTTCCACACAACTTGACGTAACCGAGTTGGATCAAGCGATGCATACACATCCAACGTGCCTTTTCGTTTGATGTTAAAATCAAGACTCTTTTGTTCAGCAATCAGGCCAGCAAAGTTAACAACATCATTGATAAAGTCAGCTACATTTACTGAGTCAGTAACGATATCTAGCTGCTCACGGTCAATTTTATCTAAATCAATAATATCGTTAAAAATATTACCAAGGGTTTCAGCACTCGAAAACACTGTGTTACACCAACTACGCTGCTGTTTATCAAGCTCGGTATCAAGCAACATGCGTGTTAAGCCTACAATGCCATTCAAAGGCGTTCTAAGTTCATGACTCAATGTGGCAATAAACTTCCCTTTGTCTTTATAAGCTGCTTCAAGCGCTTGTGCGGCTTCTTTACGGCTGGTGATATCACGACCGAAAGCGAGCAAACCAATATATTCCCCTTTTTCGTTAATAAACGGTAACTTACGCATCTCAAACCAGCGCTTTTCACCATTAACGGGATATTCAACATCAAGCGTTAGGGCTTGGTGCGTTTGCGATACTTTTTTGTCGGTGCGCAGTACTTCAGGTAAGTAATTACTTGGGTAGATTTCCTCTACACTTTTGCCAATTAACTCTTCGCCACTTTTTCCAATCACTTGCTCAAACATTTTATTACAGCCAGCAAAGACGCCGTTGTTATCACGGTAATAAAATAAATCAGGAGAGGAGTCGACAATTGAGCGCAATAACATACCTTGTTGGGCGAGTTCTTGTTGAGTTTTCTTGCGCTCAGCGATTTCACGTCTGAGCTCTTCAATTGCTCTGTGCTTAGCGTGAAACGCCATTTTACGCTCATCAATCTCTTCATTTAAGCGACTGATATTGTCTTTTAACGTTTGGTTTAATAGTTTTTCTTGCTTAGTGGCACTATCTAAATAGCTATATGATGCTTCGAGCTGGCGAATTGAATTTAGCAGCACCGAAATCAAAATAGGCGATACAACTGCGGTAAAAAACATCACCGCTAAAACATCCACCAAGGTGACAGTCCCCACTGCAACATAATAAAACATGCAAGATAAAATCAGCGACATCACTAATAATAAGGCATAGCAAGCCGCAGCGGTCTTAAATTCACCGTATTTAGAAATAAAGCTTGAGAGTGTGCGAGCCCACGGACTCATAGAAGAATCAATCATATATTAAAGCTTAGGCACATAATCGAAAAAAACAGCATAGCTAATTTTATCACTAATCCTTTAGAAATATTCACATTGTGCGATAAACATATAATTTTTTCACGTATGGCACTTCTTTTTATATTTTTTCA
The DNA here is from genome assembly GCF_021532595.1 of Pseudoalteromonas sp. OFAV1. Taxonomy (NCBI): domain Bacteria; kingdom Pseudomonadati; phylum Pseudomonadota; class Gammaproteobacteria; order Alteromonadales; family Pseudoalteromonadaceae; genus Pseudoalteromonas; species Pseudoalteromonas sp. OFAV1. Next base: position 44,439 of record NZ_JAKGBG010000015.1, on the reverse strand, counting down.
TGTAAAATATCGCGCTTTATTAATTGCAAAGAATGAGTATTACCATGCAAACCACAATGCCAGATATTGCTGATACGGCCCCAGCGTTAAAAACGGGTAAGTTAGACTGGGTTGGCATGGGTGAAATTGAACTACCTTTCATTTTTGAAACTCGTAACCAAGCCCCAGTAAATGTAATTGCTAAAGCACGCGCCTTTGTTAATTTACATAAAGAAGATGCCAAAGGCATTCATATGTCGCGTTTATTTTTGGCGCTTGATACCTTATCAACCGAGCAACAAGTTAATCCCCAAACCCTTGCTCAAGCACTTGATGCCTTTATCAGTAGTCATGATGACCTAAGTGACAAAGCACAGATCGAGTTTAAATTTGAGTTGCCTTTGCGCCGCAAATCACTATTAAGTGGTAAAGTGGGCTGGAAAAACTACCCTATCCACTTAATCGCTAAAATAAACCAAGGTGTATTAAGCTTTGAATTAATGGTTGATGTGACCTACTCGTCAACATGCCCATGCTCAGCAGCCCTTGCACGACAATTAATTCAAAATGCATTTAGCGAAAAGTTTGCAGAGCAAGATATTGATAAGCAGACTGTTTTAGAATGGCTGGGCACAACGGATGGAATTGTGGCTACACCACACTCACAGCGCTCAATTGCAAACGTCAAAGTAAAGCTCGACAGCGAAATTGATAGTTTTGATGTGGTTGGCTTGATTGATGCTTTAGAAGCAGAGCTTAAAACGCCTGTGCAAGCAGCCGTTAAACGTGAAGACGAGCAAGAGTTTGCCCGCTTAAATGGTCAAAACCTAATGTTCTGCGAAGACGCTGCACGTAAAATTAAAGGCTTACTCGAAGAGCAAAATTACGCTGATTACTGGCTACAAATAAATCACTACGAATCACTTCATGCCCACGATGCAGTGGCAATTGCTGTTAAAGGAATTGTTGGCGGCTACACAGCTTAAAAAATTCAGGTGACTCCGCACACTTAGGCACACTAATTGCTAATTATTTTGAGTGTCAATTTGTTGTTGTGGAGTTACCATATGGAATTCGCTTTATTATCAATTTTAGTTTTAGTCGTAGTAGCCTCTGTTGTTGCGTCAAAGTTTACCGATGAAGGCGGAAACCCTTATCCTTTCACTCGTAAGCAAACTGTTTTTACGCAAGTTGAGAGTGCTTTTTTACATCTTCTAGAACGTGCTGTAGGCGACCAATATAAAATCGTCAGCCGCGTTAAACTCATTGATTTAATCGACTGCAAGCAAGGCTTATCTGTCAAAGCAAAACGTGCTGCGATGGCTAAAGCCAAAAACAAACAGTTAGATTACGTACTTATCGACAAAGACAAACTTACCATTGTTGCCGCGGTTGATTTAGTAAATAACACCAACCGCGACGGCCATAAAGCACAACGTGATTGGTTTGTTAGTGGCGCATTAGAAGCGGCGGGCATCCCGCATATTCGCATGAAGGTAAAATCAGGCTATCAACCAAGAGAAGTACGTGATGCAATCATGTTTAAACTTGGTAAACCTGCAGCAGCGCCTGCAAGACCTGCACGCAACCGCATTACTAAACCTGCGGTATTATCACCATCACAAGCAAAAGCACACTCAACGGCGCTTGCAGAAATATAACCTGTCATAATATTGGCAAAAGCAGACTTTAAGGTCTGCTTTTTTGTTTGTTTCGGGCATTTTTAGGTATAATCATCCTATTCAATCTAAGGAATCAAATATTATGCACGTTGGTATTATTGGCGCGATGGAGCCAGAAGTAAAAATCTTACGCGAAGCAATGGTAAACCCAAGCATCATGACTAAAGCTGGTTTTACCTTTTACACTGGTGAATTAGCGGGTAACACAGTTACTTTAGTTCAATCTGGTATTGGTAAAGTAGCTTCTGCAGTAGCAACAACACTACTAATCGACAACTTCAGCCCAGATTGTGTGATCAACACAGGTTCTGCAGGTGGTTTTGAGCCATCGCTAAATGTAGGCGATGTGGTTATTTCTTCAGAAGTTCGTCACCACGATGTAGACGTAACTGCATTCGGTTACGAAATCGGTCAAGTACCACAAATGCCAGCTGGCTTTGCTGCGCACCCTAAACTGATTGAAGCGGCAGAGCAAAGCGTAAGTCAAATCAGCGATGTTAAAACCATGATTGGCCTAATTTGTACTGGTGATTCATTCATGTGTGACCCGGTACGAATTGAAAAAACACGTGCTGAATTCCCAACTATGCTTGCAGTAGAGATGGAAGGTGCAGCAATTGCACAAGCTTGTCATGTGCTAGAAACACCATTTGTTGTTATTCGTTCAATGTCTGACATTGCTGGCAAAGAGTCGCCGCAATCATTTGAAGAGTATATCGAAACTGCATCTATCAACTCATCTAAAATGGTTGTTGCTCTTTTAGAGAAGCTAACATCGGTGAGTTTATAAGGTGATTGCAAATATTGTTCAAAACCATTTGGACATTATTGTATTTTTTGTAGCGCTCTTAGCTGAGCGCTTTTTTCCTTTGGTTAGTTGGTATCATCCTAATACCTTTTTAACCGTTATTTTCTCTGCGCTTAGCGAGCGTTTATACAACCCAACGAACCCCAAAAGCTATCAATATTTAGCCTCAACCTTAGCTTTTACTCTCACCATTTTAGTGATAGTGACACTGGTTGTACTTTTTTTAGAATTTGCTTTTTATCCTGAGCTATTAAACGGCTTAATTTTGTATTTATTACTAAGTAGTCGTGCCCAAGAGAAAAAATCACTGCGGATAGCAAGACTAGTTAAGCTAAATCAAAAAGCGACAGCAAGAGAGCTACTTACAAGCCTCGTTGCCCGTGATGTATCACGTTTATCAGCCCCAGGCATTTGCAAAGCAACCATGGAGTCACTGGTGCTGCAAAGTGCGCGGCATTATTTTGCCGTTATTTTCTTTTATATAATTGGCGGCGCTATCTTTGCTTTGGTTTATCGCTTACTCACTTTAATACATCAAGCATGGCGTAAGAATCGTAAGCCAAATAACCCGTTTTTAACTACCATAGCTAAACTACTGTTTGTATTAGAGTGGTTACCCATTCGATTATTGGCTTTAACGATTGCTACAAGCAATGCCAGCAAGCAGAGTATTCATTATATTAAGCACTATGGAAGACACTTTTATCAAACCAATACAGGCTGGCTATTAAGTGTGACCTCTGCGGCATTACAAGTGCAATTAGGCGGTCCGGCGCTATACCAAGAAGAGCGATTTAATAAGATGCGTGTAGGTACCGACCGTTTACCAAATGCTGATGATATTGCCGCTTTAGTGAATCGTTTAAACCAAGCGAAAGCATTTTGGTTACTACTGATAGTCGGGATTGAAGTAATTAGCCTATTCACAAACTAATCAGAATATATGCACAAAAAAACCAGCCGTAGCTGGTTTTTTTATTTCTATTAGCTTGATTAAGCTAAGGTGATTTTAGCAAACTTACGCTTACCTACTTGGTAAATCTGAGTTGTGCCTTTTGCAACTTCAAGCTTAGTATCCGTTACTTTTTCTTCACCATTTAATTTAACTGCACCTTGCTTGATCATACGCATCGCTTCTGAGGTACTTGCAACAAGATTAGCTTCTTTTAGTAAGTTAGTGATAAACACTGTGTCTTCAGCGATAGTAACTGTCACTTCAGGGATCTCATCTGGTAATGCATTCTTTTGGAAACGCTTGATGAAATCTTGATGAGCACCTTCGGCTGCTTCTTCACTGTGGAAACGTGCAATCAGTTCTTTTGCTAATTCAATCTTGATGTCGCGCGGGTTTGCACCATCAGCAACACGCTGCTTAAGAGCTGCAATTTCTTCGATTGATAATGCACTTAATAAGTCATAGTAACGCCACATTAGCTCATCGCTAATAGACATCACTTTACCAAACATATCGTTCGGCTCATCAGTAATACCAATATAGTTACCTAATGACTTAGACATCTTTTGAACGCCATCGGTACCTTCAAGCAGTGGCATCATAAGCACTGTTTGTGGCTTTTGGCCTTCGTCTTTTTGTAGTTCACGACCCATTAGTAAGTTAAAGCGTTGGTCTGTACCGCCAAGCTCAACGTCAGCTTCTAATGCAACTGAGTCCCAACCTTGTACCAGTGGATATAAAAATTCGTGGATAGCAATTGATTGACCGTTGGCATAACGCTTTTTAAAGTCATCACGTTCTAGCATACGTGCTACTGTTTGACGCGCAGCCAGTTTAATCATACCTGCCGCACCTAAGTTCTCCATCCAAGTAGAGTTGAATGCAACAGTTGTTTTAGCAGGATCGAGGATCTTAAATACTTGCTCTTTATATGTTTCAGCGTTGGCTAAAACATCTTCACGAGTTAACGGTTTACGTGTTACGTTTTTACCCGTTGGATCACCAATCATACCGGTGAAATCACCGATTAAGAAAATCACTTCGTGACCTAGGTCTTGGAAGGTTTTCATTTTGTTGATAAGAACTGTATGACCTAAATGCAGATCAGGCGCAGTTGGATCGAAACCCGCTTTGATCTTAAGTTTCTTACCTGACTTTAGTTTTTCAACTAATTCGTCTTCAATTAATATCTCTTCTGCACCGCGTTTTATCTCAGCTAGAGCGGTTTGTAAATCCACTGTGTATTACTCCAAAAATTCAGCTACCGGGGCGTGGTGGCCTGTCAGGGTTATAATTATAGAGCTAAAAACTTTAAAATTTAGCTAGTTAGCATCAAAAGAGTGACACTAAAAAAAGCCTAACTTAAATAGTTTAAGAAACAGCCCTGCAGGCAGCGCGCATGATTGTTCTTTATACCGCGTTATTGCATTTTATTGAAGGTACTTTAGTTAACTAACAGCAAATTAGTTTAACTGACGACACATGCTGCAAATTCAACCAAAAAAGTTTAACGCGCAGGCCAATTCTAGCGCAAATTAGCGCCAGTTTAAATCTACAAAACACTGGTATTTGCGCTATTTTAGGTATATCCTGCAATATTAGTAATTAATTTTCTTGACAGCAGAAAAGGCACGTTATGGTTCATGTAGTGCACAAACTCCCCAAAAAACACAAACTGCTCATTCTAGGTTTGGTTTCTGCTATTGCCGGCTTGGCACTTTTGCCTTCTGAAAAAGCCACCGCCTCAAAGGATAACAGTGCAAACGCACTTGAAATTGGTAAACGCTACGAATTACAAGTTAAAGTTGATGATAACGAAAAACTAACTGAACTAAATTCAGAGCAAGCAGCAGCAAAACTTCCAGAATATGAGCTTGTTGATCATGAAGTTCGCAATGGCGATAATTTAGCTCTTATTTTTAAGCGCGCGGGCTTCTCAGCGCAAACTCTGCACAAACTAGTTAACACAAACGCTGAAACGCGCAAGTTAACAAAAATTCATCCGGGTGAAATTTTAAGTTTTGCAACCGCCGAAGATGGCTCATTAGCGCAGCTTCGTTATGTAATTTCAAAAACAGATACCTTATACGTTACATTAAATGACGAAGGTAACTACGATACATCAATCGACAGCAAAGAAATTGAAACTCTCAGCAAGTCTGCCGGTGGTGAAATCAGCAACAGCTTCTGGACATCGGGTATTGCCGCTGGTTTAAGCGAGCGTCAAATAATGAACTTTGCCGATATTTTTGGTTGGGATGTCGACTTTGCAAATGATATTCGTAAGGGTGACCAATTCGGTCTAATCTACGAAACCCACTATGTTGATGGTGAATACATTGGTGATGGCAAAATCATTGCAGCAGAATTCATAAACCAAGGTGAACGTTATACAGCGATTCGCCATACTGATGGTAACTTCTATACGCCTGAAGGCCGTAGTATGAAGAAAGCTTTCTTACGCGCGCCTGTTAACTTTAAATATATTAGCTCAAGCTTCAACCCTCGCCGTTTACACCCTGTAACTAAAACTGTTAAGCCGCATAATGGTATTGATTATGCTGCTCGCACAGGTACACCGGTAGTTTCATCGGGTAATGGTAAAGTGATTAAAGCGGGTTACAGCAAATACAATGGTAACTACGTATTTATTAGCCACGGCACTCAATATGTAACTAAATACCTTCACTTGAACAAACGTCTGGTAAAAACAGGTCAAAAAGTGAAGCAGGGTCAAAAAATTGGTACGGTTGGTGCGACTGGCCGTGTAACTGGCCCACACTTACACTATGAATTCTTAGTAAACGGTGTACACCGTAATCCGAAAACGGTCAAACTACCTAAATCAGAGCCTTTACCGCGTGATGAGCTAGCTAAGTTTAAACCGATTGCTGATAACTTCTTAGCGCAATTACAACGTAACCGAGAGTTACAATTAGCGTTAAATAAGTAATTGAGTAAACATTAAAAAAGCCGCTTCAATGATGAAGCGGCTTTTTAGTGCCTGCCACAAAATCAGCCTTAATGACCTTTATTCTCTTCAATAATTGAAAGCAAGTATGAGCTTGCGCAGGCGCGATTCATGCCTGAAATAAAACACAAGACAGAAGCAATTATCACCTTAATAAAACATAAATAAGTTGAATAATTAGCGAAATCATCACCAGTGGCCAAATGTACTTTGCGTATTTTGTCGCACCATCAAGCCCCATTTTAGACTGATACTTTTCAAGTAGCGGTATTAGAATAACCAAGGCAACAAAAAGGCATAGTAAGATAATAAAGATATTCATGGTGGCTTCCTTACACAACTATCATTTAACTACAATTTCTTTAGGGTGACCCTAGTCTATAGGCAAAAAAAAGCGCAGTAAAATTACTGCGCCAGTCGGTTGGAAGTAAATCGACTTAGCCAACAATCGCTAACAAAATACCTGCTGCAACGGCACTTCCTAATACCCCTGCAACGTTTGGTCCCATAGCATGCATTAACAAGAAGTTATGCGGATTGCTTTCAAGACCTACTTTATTCACCACACGTGCTGCCATTGGTACCGCTGAAACACCTGCAGCGCCTACTAATGGGTTTATTGGCGATTTAGAGATCTTATTAAGACCTTTTGCCATAAACACCCCTGAAGCTGTACCAATCGCAAACGCTAATGCACCTAACACCAAAATACCGATAGTTTCTACAGTTAAGAACTTATCAGCAGCAAGCTTTGAGCCTACCGCTAAGCCTAAGAAAATCGTGGTAATATTGATGATTTCATTTTGTGCACTGTTACTTAAACGATCGACCACACCCGATTCGCGCATCAAGTTACCTAAGCAGAACATACCTACAAGCGGTGTTGCAGCTGGTAAAAACAAGATAGTTAAACTAAGCACCATTAAAGGAAAAATAATCTTCTCTTTTTTCGATACAGTACGAAGTTGTGGCATTTGAATTTCGCGTTCTGCTTGCGTTGTTAGTGCACGCATAATTGGTGGCTGAATAATTGGCACTAGTGCCATATATGAATAAGCCGCTACTGCAATAGCCCCAAGTAAGTCTGGTGCCAATTTAGATGCTAAGAAAATAGCCGTTGGACCATCCGCACCACCAATAATGGCAATTGCCGATGCATCTTGTAGCGTAAATTCAAAGCCAGGAATAAAGTTAAGTAGAATTGCACCAAATAAAGTAGCAAAAATACCAAACTGCGCAGCTGCACCTAACAGCAACATACGCGGATTTGCTATCAAGGCACTAAAGTCTGTCAGCGCGCCAACCCCCATGAAGATCAGAAGTGGAAACACCCCAGAATCAATCCCTATGTGATACACATAATAAAGCAGTCCACCCGGTTCAGATAAGCCTGCAGCAGGAATATTCGTTAAGATCGCCCCAAAGCCTATTGGTAACAATAGCAAGGGTTCAAAATTACGAGCAATTGCTAGATATAACAATAAGCAACCAACCGCAATCATGATCAAGGCAGGAAAGGTAAAGTTAGCGATACCTGTTGCATGCCAGAGATTTAAAAGACCATCCATTCTCTGTCTCCTACGCCAGTGCGATTAATGCATCGCCAGTGGCAACAGAATCACCTTCGGCAACTAAAACTTCAGCAACCGTGCCGGTATGTGCAGCGCGAATTTCAGTTTCCATTTTCATCGCTTCCATAATGATGACTACATCACCTTGATTTACTGTTTGGCCTGGCTTTACTTTCACTTTGAAAATATTACCCGCCAATGGCGCGTTTAAAGTTTCGCCAGCAGACGCTGAAGCTGACTGAGGAATTAACTCACTGTCTTTTAAAGTCACCTCTTTAAGCTCACCACCTTGCGCTACAACGACATCGTAAACTTTGCCATCAACTTTAACGCTGTATTGCTCAGCTTTTACTGAGTTTGCAGCAGCTGGTTTGCTTTCTGGCTTAGCAACTTCACCTGTAGGAATAGCTTCAAATGCATCAGGATTATTTCGGTTTTTAATAAACTTAAGACCAATTTGTGGAAATAATGCATAGGTGAGCACATCATCAATCACATCATCAGCAAGCTCTAAACCTTGCTCTTTAGCTTCTTTTAATAATTCAGCTTCTAGCTTCTCAAGTTCAGGTTCAAGTTTATCTGCAGGACGACAAGTAATTGCTTCTGCGCCATCTAGAACACGTTCTTGTAGCTCTTTATTCATAGGTGCCGGCGTTGCACCGTACTCACCTTTAAGTACACCTGCGGTTTCTTTGGTAATCGTTTTATAGCGCTCACCAGTCAATACATTAAGTACCGCTTGCGTACCGACAATTTGAGACGTTGGAGTAACCAGTGGAATATAGCCTAAGTCTTCACGAACACGTGGGATCTCAAGCAATACTTGATCAAGCTTATCGGCAGCACCTTGCTCTTTAAGCTGGTTTTCCATGTTAGTTAACATACCACCTGGCACTTGTGCTAATAAGATACGGCCATCAACACCTTTTAGGCTACCTTCAAAAGCAGCATATTTTTTACGAACATCACGGAAGTACGCGGCAATTTCTTCTAGTTGGTTTAAATCTAGGCCGGTATCTCGCTCTGTGCCTTCAACAATCGACACGATTGTTTCTGTGGCGCTATGACCATAAGTCATACTCATAGAGGAAATTGCGGTATCAAGCATATCGATACCTGCATCTATAGCTTTTTGGTAAGTTGCAGTACTTAATCCTGTCGTCGCGTGACATTGCATCGCGATAGGAATAGAGACGGTTTCTTTTAAACCTTTGATTAACTGCTCACAATCATATGGCTTCAATAAACCAGCCATATCTTTAATACAAATAGAATGACAGCCTAGTTCTTCGAGCTGTTTCGCAAGTTTAAGCCACATATCAAGTGTGTGTACTGGGCTTACGGTGTACGAAATAGTACCTTGAGCGTGTGCGCCTACTTTAACCGCTGCTTTAATTGCAGTTTCAAGATTACGTACATCGTTCATAGCATCGAAAATTCGGAACACATCTACACCATTTTTATGGGCTCGTTCTACAAACTTTTCGACAACATCGTCTGCATAATGGCGGTAGCCTAAAAGGTTTTGTCCGCGCAATAGCATTTGCTGTTTAGTATTTGGCATTGCCGCTTTTAATTCGCGAATACGTTGCCAAGGATCTTCACCTAAATAACGGATACATGAGTCAAAGGTTGCTCCACCCCATGATTCAATAGACCAATAACCTGCATTATCAAGTTTTTCAGCCATGGGTAGCATGTCGTCTAAACGCATACGCGTGGCCAATAAAGACTGATGAGCGTCACGCAATACTAATTCTGTAAGTTTTAATTTAGCCATGTTTAAGCTGCCCCATTATTTTTGTTTATTTCGAAATTGTGCAATTGCAGCGCTGATCGCGGCAATATGTGCCTGAGGCACACCCTGTTGAGGTTGAATTTTTGCTGTTCGTGTTGGCTCTACACTTGTAGGATCATCGAATCGGCTTACAACTTTCGACATTAAAATAACCGCAGATATTAAAATGCTCAGAAAAACAAACACGCCAACCATGCCTGTTACCATTAAGCTGCCTGCAGTTGTGAGCAATTCACCAATATCCATACAACTCCCCTTCGATGATTAAAAATAAAAAATCATTTTTGTTAAATATTTATTCAGCAATAATAACAAACAAAAATAATTTGTATAGCCTGTTGTAAATTGGTAAAACCAATTAAACTCAAAATAACATAGAGCACAACTAATTAACACCATACTATTTCAGCAATTAACCTTACGTTATAGATGATAAAAATAATGAATATAGCCATCAGTTATATTAAAACAAACCGACGAAAAGCAAGTTCTGTTCAAAAACCCTGCTTAACAAGGTGTTACAGTAACAACTCATGACAAAGTGTGAAATTGGTCTTACCAATAAAGACAAAACTAAATATAAAATGAATTTAATTAATATGAAAAAATATCACTATGAATAAGTTACACGCTTGATCGTAAAAGTTACCAAAAGAATAACCATGCCCCGCCCACAAAAACCGCTAAACAACTGAAATATAAAGATAATAATGATTGGCATAAAACTCGCTTTATTCAACTCGACCATTTGAAAAATTAACTAGGCAAGGAGACCACTATGTTACGCTGGACCATTACTTTTTTAGTTATTGCATTAATCGCTGCAGTGTTAGGTTTTGGCGGTATTGCTGGAGCCGCAGCAGGCATTGCTAAGATTATCTTTTTCATTTTTTTAGTATTGCTTGTTATTTCGTTAGTGTCAGGTGCTCTTAGAGGCAACGTACCTAAGTAAAGCAAGTTAAAATTTAATTAACCCTAATATTTAATTTACAAGGAATTTAGTTATGAAAAATTCAACTTTAAAAGCCGCTACTATCGCCCTATTTTCAGGTTTATTCATTATGGGTTGTGAAGACAACTCAGCAGAGGAAGCCGGTGAGCGTATAGATGAAGCAATCACTGATACACAAAATGCAGTTGAAGATGCATGTGAAGAAGTTAAAGAAGGTGTTAAAGCAGAAGAAACTAACTGCTAATATCACACCTTACGAAAAAAGCGGCCTAGTGCCGCTTTTTTGTGTATGCAAGTTAGCAACTTTAGGTTGCCTACTGCTTGTGTCAAGAAACTCGCTAACTTGTTGGGTTTCACTCCGTTCTAACCTATGTCATATTGGTCGTCATTTATGGCGACACATGTTTTATCACTCATACATAACGGGCTAAAGCCCGACTTACAGCCGCATTAATTGAGAAAATCGCGCGAAATAAATTTCACGCCTACGCGAGCCTCAAGTTAGCAACTTTACTCTTTCCCATAGAAACTCGCTAACTTGTGGGTTTCACTCCGCTCTAACCTACGTCACGTAGGTCGTCATTTATGGCGACACATGTTTTATCACTCATACATAACGGGCTAAAGCCCGACTTAAAGCTGCATTAATTGAGAAAATCGCGCGAAATAAATTTCACGCCTACGCGAGCCTCAAGTTAGCAACTTTACTCTTTCCCATAGAAACTCGCTAACTTGTGGGTTTCACTCCGCTCTAACCTACGTCACGTAGGTCGTCATTTATGGCGACACATGCTTAATCACTGATATAGTGACGGGCTGAAGCCCGACCTACGACTTACACGTAGATTTAAGAAACATCGCGCGAAATAAATTCCACGCCTACGTGAGCCTCAAACTCGCTAACTTGTTGGGTTTTAATCTGATAGCTGACGGCTGAAAGCTGATGGCTCTGAGTGCGTCTCCGTTCTACCCAACGTTATCACTCACATTCCTTAGTGAGGAGCACGTTTGTCGTTACACTCGCTATATGCCACTGACCGTCGATAAAACTCACTTTTGCGACGTCACTTACGGCAAAATCACCGGGGACATTTAAGCGCGTTAAGTTACTCGCTAACTGTTGTGTACAGTATGGCCCTGTATCACCATGCATCACGAGCACTGGCTTATTGGTATGCTTTGCAAAATCGCTGATGGCATCTCGGTATACTTTAAAAGCATCACAATCGGCGCGCTGTGACTCACTGCAAGCGGATTTACTGGTTGGGTGGTAAATATCTGCCTGAAAGCCAAACACATAGGCCTTAGCATCCTGATGAACATGTGCTTGCTTTAGCCAAACGAGATTGTATTTATCACGCATATCGGCGGCATCCAGTGCTGCGTTTTTATCACTTTTTAAGATTTGCGAGCGACCATTAAAGGTGCCCGGGATATGCAAGGTACGAAACTCAATGCCATTAAATTGCCATCGGGCATTTTCTGGCATCTCAGCTTGTGTCGCATAACCCTGTAGCCGCTTTGCTTTTTGTGTATAGGCATCGTCGAACATTAAGCGTTTGATAAAACTTAGCCGTTCAAGCTCATCAAAACGCACCGATAGTTTTTCTCGGTCGCAATCGGTCCATTCATTATCACCTGGGGTGTAAATGAAAGGCTGTGTAGTCAGCGATGTTAATAACGACTTATTGCTTTGCAGAAGCTTATTCGTACAAGCTAGTGCTCCCGATTTCATATCGCCCAAGTGCATCAAAAATTCATGAGGTGTCGCTGCGATTGCCTTGGCAATTTTTCCGCCTTCTGCGAGATTAATTTCATCTATCGGGGTGTATGGCATATCGCCCATAACCAAAAAAGTATTTGTAGTCATTGCAAGTGCTAACGACATTGAACTAACAAACATATAGCTTACACCTTTAAAATACACATACCTTAAGCTCTCACAATGACAACTAAATGAAAACCAACTGCGGCAGATTTTTTTTATCAATGTTAAACTGCTATCAGCAAATTAAGTGAGCCCACGAATGACATTAACTACAACTTACACATTAGATAAACCGTATTACTACGAGTGCTTTGATGAGTCTTTACCCTACTCATCTCAGGCTAAACCTAAATATCCTCTGTTAGCATTGCTCATAACATTAGGCCTACTAGCCTTTTACCAGTTAGAAAACCATTATTTAGGTAGTTTTATGATAATGCTTGCCGTAGTGGAGTGCTTATCGTTTTATTATAAACGTCCATGGTGGGTGGCCAGACAAATGATGAGTCGTGCTTCAGGTAGTGAAGTAACTATCGTGTTTGATGATGAAGGTGTTAAAGCCGAAAACCCCTATAAACACTATCAACTAACATGGCAACAAATCACAGACATAATTGAGACTGAGCGAGGCTATATTTTGAAAGCTAGTCGAGGTATGCAATACCTGTCTAAAAAAGCGCTAAATGAAGAGATTGTTGCAGAACTAAATAAAAGAGCCACTCAATGAGTGGCTCTTAAAATATCTTTCGCTGATTAAACGTTGCCCGGATTTGGGTTAGATTTCTCTGCTTGGATGCGCATGTAGATTTCTTCACGATGTACTGATACATCTTTAGGCGCATTAACACCAATGCGAACTTGATTTCCTTTAACACCAAGAACAGTAACTGTAACTTCGTCACCGATCATAAGGGTTTCACCTACTCTACGAGTTAGTATTAGCATTCTCTTGCTCCCATATTCCAAAAAATTAAAAGATTCCGCGTCAAAAACATTCTAATGAAATCTAGACTTAAAAGTAAGTAAAAACTCTAAATCTTATTCATTTTCAGTTAAAAAAACTTTGTGCAGCGCACGTACTGCCAGCTCTAAATATTTTTCGTCTATTAGAACTGAAATCTTAATTTCAGATGTCGACACCAAAATGACTTTGATGTTTTCTTCGGCAAGCGCATTAAAAAATAAACTTGCTACTCCAGAGTGTGACTTCATCCCCACTCCTACTGCTGACACCTTAGCAACATTGCTTATTCCTTTAATAGAATCTGCGCCAAGCGCAGCCTGATTTAAGGTTAAAACTTCCAATGCTTGTTCATAATCATTGGTGTGCACAGTAAAAGCATAGTCTATTTTTTCAAAGTTATGATTAACTTGATTAATCATATCAATTTCGATACCAAACTCTGCAAAAAGTTTCGTAATTTTAGCCAGGTTTTCAATCCCATATTGCATTTGATTGATATAAATCAAACTTTCATCACGATTGAAAGCAATACCTGACACAATATTTGCTTGCACTTCCGGTTCCTCAAAACTGATCAAGGTCCCTTGATCTGGGTTAAAACTCGATAGTACTCTGAGCGGTATATTGTATTTTCCTGCCGCTTCTACACTACGAATATGCAATACCTTAGCACCTAAACTCGCCATTTCGAGCATTTCTTCGAAAGTAACATGGCTCATTCGACGAGCATTTGGTTCAATACGCGGATCAGTTGTATATACGCCATCAACATCGGTATAGATCTGACATTCGTCAGCATTAATCGCTCCCGCAATCTCAACTGCTGAAGTATCAGTACCACCTCGGCCAAGTGTGGTGATATTACCTTCAATATCTCGGCCCTGAAAGCCTGCGATTATAGCAATACGGTTGTGCTCAAGCTCATGCTTTAAACGAGTCGCTGCAACCTCTTCAATACGCGCTTTACCAAACATATTGTCGGTGCGAATGTTGACCTGATCAGCCAGCAAACTTACCGCTGAGTGGCCACGTTTAATGATAGCCATTGCCAGTAAAGAAACAGACACTTGCTCACCTGTGGTAAGCAGTACATCAAGCTCACGGGCGCTTGGTCGAGAATCGATTTGTTTAGCGAGTTGAATAAGACGGTTAGTTTCTCCCGACATAGCCGAGAGCACCACCACAACTTGATGGCCTTGCTGCTTGGTTTTTACAACAAGGTCGGCGACGGCCTCAATTCGCTCGATTGAGCCAACTGAGGTGCCACCGAATTTTTGGACGATAAGTGCCACTAGTAGTTAAGAACGCTCAGATAACCAACCAGTTACACTTTCTAAGGCTGTAGCTAGGTTCTCTGGCTGAGTACCACCAGCTTGTGCCATATCAGGACGACCACCGCCCTTACCGCCTACTTGTGCAGCCATGTGGTTTACAAGCTCACCGGCTTTCACTTTACCTGTTAGGTCTTTAGTTACACCTGCAATTAGGCTTACTTTATCGCCATTAGCTACACCAAGGGCGATAACACCTGAACCAATCTTCGTTTTCAGGTCATCAACCATGCCACGTAGTGCTTTAGACTCAGTACCTGCAACATCAGCAACCAGTAGTTTAATACCGTTCACTTCAACAACAGAGTCAATTAACGATGCACCAGCCGCACTTGCTAGCTTGTCGTTAAGCTGTGCAATTTGCTTCTCAAGGCCTTTTGATTTCTCAAGTAACGCCGTTACTTTTTCAAGTACTGTGCTGCTATCACCTTTAACTAGTGCTGCAACATCGTTTAGTTGTTGCTCTTGCTCACTTACATAAGCAACCGCTTCAGCACCTGTTACCGCTTCAATACGGCGGATACCGGCAGCGATACCGCTTTCTGATACGATTTTAAATAAACCGATATCACCTGCACGCTTAACGTGAGTACCACCACATAACTCGATTGAGTAATCACCAATGGTTACTACGCGAACTTCGTCGTCGTATTTTTCACCGAATAATGCCATTGCACCTTTTGCTTTTGCATCTTCGATAGCCATTAGCTCAGTTTCAAGCGCAAAGTTACGACGGATTTCATCGTTTACTGCGCGCTCGATTTGACGTAATTCGTCTTTTGTAACTGCTTCAAAGTGTGAGAAGTCAAAACGTAAACGCTCTGGGTCAACAAGTGAACCTTTTTGATTTACGTGCTCACCTAAAATTTGACGTAACGTTTCATGTAAAATGTGTGTTGCAGTGTGATTTTTCTTGATGCTATCGCGACGTGCTGCATCAATGGTTGCCTCTGCTTTATCGTTTGTACCAATGCGACCTTGCACACGACCATGGTGCGCAAATGCATTACCAAGCTTAGTGGTGTTAGTAACGACAAACTCACCGCCAGCAACTTTTAACACACCAGTATCACCAACCTGACCACCTGATTCAGCATAGAACGGTGTGCGGTCAAGGATTGCGATACCTTCTTGACCATCTTCAAGTACAGAAACAGATTGACCTTCATGGAAAAGCTCAACCACAGTACCTGTGTAATGCTCTGCATCGTAACCTTTAAAGTCTGTGTGTTTTTCAGACTTAAGTTGTTGGTTGTAATCAGCACCAAACTTACCAGCTTGCTGTGCTTGCTTACGTTGCACTGCCATGCACTCTTGGAAACCGTGCTCATCAATGGTCATAAAACGCTCACGCGCCACGTCTGCCGTTAAATCAGCAGGGAAACCATAAGTGTCGTAAAGCTTGAATACTAAATCACCCGGGATCACATCACCTTTGATGTCTGCTAGGCTTTCTTCAAGAATTGCCAGACCACGCTCAAGTGTTTTACCAAACTGCTCTTCTTCAATACGTAGTACTTTTTCGATAATTTCTTGTTGCTTAGCAAGCTCTGGGTACGCTTGACCCATTTGCTCAATTAACGCAGCAACTAGCTTATAGAAGAATGCGCCTTTCGCGCCTAACTTGTTACCGTGACGAACCGCACGACGAATAATACGACGTAGTACATAACCACGGCCTTCATTAGATGGCATAACGCCGTCAGATACTAAGAATGCACATGAACGAATGTGGTCAGCCACAACGCGTAACGATTTATCATCTAAGTCTTGTGCATTCGTTACTTTAGCCGCAGCTGCAATGAGTGCTTGGAATAAATCGATTTCGTAGTTTGAGTGCACGCCTTGTAAAATTGCAGAGATACGCTCAAGACCCATACCTGTATCAACAGACTGCTTAGGAAGCGGCTCCATTGTACCGTCGGCATGGCGGTTAAACTGCATGAATACTAGGTTCCAGATCTCAATGAAACGGTCACCGTCTTCTTCTGGTGAACCCGGAGGACCACCCCAAATGTGCTCACCGTGATCGTAAAATATTTCAGAACATGGACCACACGGACCCGTATCGCCCATTGACCAGAAGTTATCGCTAGTTGCAATGCGAATAATGCGGTCTTCACTCAGGCCTACTTCTTTATGCCAAATGTTGAAAGCATCTTCGTCATCGTGATAAATGGTAACGAGTAGCTTTTCTTGCGGAAGTTTTACAACTTCAGTTAAAAATTCCCAAGCAAACTTAATTGCGTCTTGCTTGAAATAATCACCAAAGCTGAAGTTACCTAACATTTCAAAGAATGTATGGTGACGTGCAGTGTAACCTACGTTTTCAAGGTCGTTATGTTTACCACCGGCACGCACACAACGTTGTGAGCTGGTTGCACGTGAATAAGGGCGGCTTTCCGCACCTAAAAATACATCTTTAAATTGCACCATACCGGCATTATTGAATAATAACGTGGCATCGTTACCCGGGATCAGCGAGCTTGAAGGAACAATTTGGTGTTGTTTAGAGGCAAAAAAGTCTAAGAACTGTTGCCTGATCTGTGCGGTAGTCATATGCTGCATGTGAAAATCTCACCCGTTTATTGCTGTGCTTGCATTGCAAAATCAATTTGTTCGTAATTAAAGCCTCGATACATCAAGTAGCGAACACGTTTCGCTTTTTCTTTCTGGTCGAGTTCTTTACCTGAATTTGAAAACTTCTTTAAATATGCGTCCTGTGCGAGTTCAAACCAATCGATTTCGAACTCTTCGAGCGTCTTATCTAATAATGCTCGGTCTATCCCTTTTGCCATCGCTTCGCTCTGAATGCGTTTTGCACCATGATACTTTGCTAAATGGCGGCGTACAAACCCTTCACAATAGCGCTGCTCGTTAATAAAGTTGTGTGACTCACACCAATCTAACAAACGCTCTGTGAACTCTGGCGTCGCCTCTTTTTGCTGTAACTTTCGGGTTAGATCCCGACGCGAATAATCTTGTCGAGATAGTAACCAAAGTACGTAATTCTTTAACTTTTGTTCTTTATCATCCATTACGCGTCAAAACGTCCTGATTGCGACGGTGATTCAGGCGCATTAGCTTGGTCATCACTTTTTGGTACAACCGGCATAAAAATAGCCTGAAATGACACGAAGAAACTAATGTAACAAATTGGCATTAAAACCAATAGAGGAATAAACGATAAAGGAATACAGATCACCATTAACACGGCACAAATAAGGCCATACACACTCAGTGGTGCCATATTTTTATAAAATACCATAAAAGAGTTTTTTAACACCGCAAACATGTTGCTTTGCTTTTGAAAGTAGACCAAAGGTACTGCGTAGGCAAAAGCCGTTAAATACACACAGATAGCCAATAAAAATACCGCAACTTGCCCCATAGAAATGGTCGCTAATAAATCAGCCAAATGAGCTTGATTTTGAGGGTCAAAAGTCTGACTCGAGATAACCGCGTAAGCATCTGCAAAGATAAAATTAGACAGTAATGCCAATAAAATACCTGCCGCCATCTGATACACCGCGACTCGCACTAAACCAATACGGTTTCCTTTGTTGCTAAATGGCTTAAAAATATCAGCTTGGCTGATAGTCCCACCTTGTTGTTTTGTGAGCACAGCTTGATAAAACCCCGCCATTAAAAACGGCGTCACAAACGCACCAACAACTTGCAATAGAGGCAGTACTAGCGCCAAAAAGCTAATTACCACTATTAGCAGATGCATTAAGATAAAAGTAAACGGTTGCAGCTTAAAGATTTCCCAGCCTGCTTTAAACCACTTTACGCCTGCACCAGCTTTAAAAACACGAACTTCGATTGACATAATTTCTCATTCAATAACGACAAAACGCACCGAGTATAACTGGGTGCGCTACTTGTTTATAGTCACCTGTTGTGAAATTTATTCAGGCTTTTTAATTTTTTTAATATCAAGCATGTGCGAACCATGTTTGATTTTCGTTTCGAGGTAAGCACGATTGCCTACTACACCTGCTTTAATATGAGCGTGCGTGCCCACAACAGAGTCAACCTCAATGCCTGCATCACGCAGTGCTTTAAGTTTATTTGGGTTATTGGTCATTAACTTAACGTGCTTTTGCCCAAGAGCCTCTAACATTAAAACCGCATCTGAAAAGTCACGTAAATCATCAGCAAAACCCAAGTGGTTATTCGCCTCGTAAGTATTCATGCCTTGTGACTGCAATACGTAAGCATCAATCTTATTGTATAAACCAATGCCACGGCCCTCTTGGCGTAAGTACAGTAAAATGCCGCCTTGCTGATGCATCATTTCGATACACTCATTTAATTGTTCACCACAATCGCAACGTGACGAGTGAAATACATCGCCAGTTAAACACTCTGAATGCATGCGAATTAATGGCACATCTTGCTCAGAGTCGGCTTGATTAAATACTAATGCCACATGCTCTTGACCATCTTTTAAACCACTAAAAGATACGATTTCTGCAGGAATATCACTGTTTTTGCCAACATTTAGCTGGACTCTTGCTCTTACTTGCGCCACGACAAATCCAAAATTAAAAAATAAATGCGATACTGCAAATGTGATTACAACAGCTTGAAGGTTGTAAGAATGCAACATACGACGAGTGATAACTAATATTGAGGCAGTTACCAGCAATTCAAGTATTATACACTCAAACCACTTGAAGATACGAGCTTTGCGCTATGAAAGCCGGGGTTTTTACTGCAACAAATAATCTAAAAACATAAACACAAAGCAAGCATTGATGCATCTAAAGCGATTTGATACCTTGTACCTAGTTATGATAACCATTATCATTAACTTGTATCAGTTATCATCCAAAAACTGGGCAGAGATAATAAGGATTATTATGAAAAAGAGCTCACTTGCCTTATGCATTGCATTACTATTTAGTCAGCAAGGCATTGCCAATGAAACGACCGCACAAGAATTTAACGACACCTATCGCGCTTATGTCGCCGCTGTAGAAAACCAACAAGACAGCAGCGAACTTGCGAAAAAAGCATTTGAGTTAGGTAAAGAGGTTTATGGCGAAAGCGCCGACAACACCGCAAACCTTGCCATTAACTATGCAAACAGCCTCGCTAAAAGCGAACAAGATCAGCGCTTTGAGTTATATCGTACAGCCTACGAAATACTCGAAAAAAAACACGGCAAGCTAAGTGTGCAAGTGTATGACTCATTAATCGGCATGGCAGAATCCACCCCTTCAGCTAAGCGTGCTGATACGTATTTAGATGACGCTATTGCCATAGCTGAAAAGCAAAATTCAGCCAAACTTGTTGCTGACACAAAATTGACTGCGGCACGTATCCTTGCTTATAAAATTAATAGTGAACGCTATTACACAGCAAAGGAGTATCTTGAAGAAGCCGATAAATACTACCAAGAAAACTTACCTGATAACGCTGTCGATCGTATTAGCGCTGACTTCTTAGTTGCCGCATTTGCAGAAAGCCAACGTAAATACAGCACAGCCATTGAACGTTTAAATCATGTAGTAAGCGTGTTTGATAAAGAGCTAGACTTTGATCACAAAACGGAACTCGATGCCCATTCCAAGCTGGTTCACTTATACGAAAAAACAGGTAAAAGTGACGAAGCAACCAAACATTGTATAGCGATTGCGAAAATGGTGCCTTGGAAAGAAAGCCAAGCACAAGAGCCGTTATACCGTGTGCCACCTAAATACCCAATGTCAAAAGCTCAACGTATGGAAGATGGCAGTGTCGTGATGGAATTTGAAGTAACCCCGTCGGGCTTTGTAGACAACATAACTGTGGTTGATTCTGAAGGTGGTACTGCGTTTGAAAGAGAAGCGGTTAAAGCAATGAAAAAATGGCGTTATGCGCCTAAGTTTGAAAACGGTCAAGCTATTGCTGCGACTTCTCGGGTGCAATTAGATTTTAAAATCAACTAATAAATAACAGGGTCGCAATGCGACCCTTTTTATAACCTGCTTAACAAGTTATCTGCTGCATCCTCAATTAAATCGAGAACCTTTTCGAAGCCTTGATCGCCACCATAATAGGGATCAGGGATTTCGCTCTGCCCTGCATCACCATGACTTAAAAACAGCGACAACTTATATTGTAAGTGCTCTGGACACTGGGCTTGTAAATCAGCAAGATTTTGCTTGTCGGCCGCAAGGATTAAATCAAACTCATAAAAATCAGCTTGAGTCACAGGTCGTGAATAGATGCCTTTAAAACTATAACCGCGCTTTTCGGCTGCTGCTTTTGAACGTGAATCAGGTGGATTACCTTGGTGGTAACCAATGGTGCCAGCAGAATCAACTTTAACATTGACACCCAGCGCCTTGGCACGACTACGAAGTACCGCTTCAGCAGTAGGTGAGCGGCAAATATTGCCCAAGCAAACAATCAAAACCTTTTTCATTATTCGTCCTTAAAATTGCTTTAAGATTGACTCATCATAACGTTCTGCATCAAGTGACAGATTGTATTTTTCTGCCACACTATCAAGCTCTGCCTGCTTAATTGCCAACTCATCCATGGTAATGGTGTTGTCATCAAGCTGCCATAACAAACGCGAACCGGCATAGCTGTAATGAATTGCTAATAAAGCATCTGCATTGCCCTCGCGCCCTGCAGCTTTTAACTTTGGCATTTTTCGAGTAATTTTATTTAGCGCTTTTTTAAGCTCCCACACATAGACAATTTCAGTCATGTAATCATGGTTGCGGTATTTATTAAGCACAAAGCCCACCAGCAAACTACACACAACAACACCTAATAGGTTCCAATGAAAATGGCTACCGCTTGGGTCAGGAAATAACGCTATTAACGTTTGTGAAATGGCTAAACTGCCAACGGCTAAAGCAATTACACAAGCAATAATTACTTGGTTTAAATGTTTACGGTAACGGGCTTTATCTATTTGAATAAGTTTCATAACAACCTAAAAAACTTGTGAAAAATAAAAAGTGAAAAAAATTTCACCCCTTTTTTATTTGCCAGCCGTTTTAGCTATGAAAGCAATTATCCAAAGAGGAACGGCTATGCATACTTTACCACTAAACTCAGCAAGCTTGAATAACAGCAATACAGCTTTAAAGACAACCGCAGCAATTATTGGTGGCGGTGTAATGACCTTTGCAGCATTTGCATTTATGCAGTACTTAATTTCTGCGGAGCAAAGAGCCGATGTAAAAACAGGCCCAG
Source organism: Pseudoalteromonas sp. OFAV1 (assembly GCF_021532595.1). Classification (NCBI taxonomy): domain Bacteria; kingdom Pseudomonadati; phylum Pseudomonadota; class Gammaproteobacteria; order Alteromonadales; family Pseudoalteromonadaceae; genus Pseudoalteromonas; species Pseudoalteromonas sp. OFAV1. The sequence continues at coordinate 22,457 of NZ_JAKGBG010000015.1, read as the reverse complement.
ATATTACGGTTGAAATTTATGAAGTACCAGAAGATTCAAAAGTGCAAGTAAAGCAAACACTGCCGCCACCACCAGTTGCTAAAATGCCACCAAAAACGCCGCCACGCCCAACGAGTGATAATCCAGATACGGTTGTGGTAGCAGATTTAACACCAACGATGACATTCGATAACATTGGCGACACGCTTAGCAAAAGCATTAACCAACCAACGGGAGATGCAACGCCAATTGTACGCATAAATCCTAAATACCCACCGGTTGCAGCCCGCGAGGGGATTGAAGGCTGGGTGCAAATTAGCTTTAGCATTTCACCGACTGGCGAAGTTATCGACCCAGTTATCATTGATGCAGAGCCTAAACGGGTATTTGACCGCGAAGCAATTCGCGCTATTAAACGTTGGAAATATCGCCCTAAAGTTGTTGAAGGTGTGGCACAATTACAAACAAACCAAAGCGTTCAACTTGATTTTAAAATAGATGGATAACGGCCTATGCTAATGAGCATCAAGACATGGTTATTTGACAAGCCAAACACTGATTGTTTGGCGCAGTATGCCAAAACAGGCGACAACCGTTATCTTAACCAACTCGTTGCTCAGTACGGGAACGATCTTTATCACTATCTAGTCACCCAAAGTGATAAAGATCTTGCTCTCGATATATGCCAGCAAACTTGGTTAAAAGTTATTGATAAACGCGACTTTTACAATGAACAGAACAATCCAAAAGCGTGGCTATTTCGTTTAGCACGTAATTTGTTGATTGATGAGTTTCGTAAGCAGCAAAAGTTCGTTGAATTAGAAGACAACCAAGTTTTTTCTGAACCAAAGGATGCAGAATATCACTACGACTATGAAGCCTTTGATAAAGCACTCATGGCTCTTAGCTTTGTACAGCGAGAAGCACTGACCCTACAGCAAGAAGGCTTTAGTCTCGAAGATATTGTTGCTATTACACAAAGTAACCCAGAGACCATTAAAACTCGGCTGCGATATGCCCGTCAAAACCTGAAACAACAACTAGGAGGCCATCATGAAGCGTAACGACGAGCAACTCGATGCTGATTTACAAGCACATTTTCAAAAGCGTAAAACACAGCACAGCTTTAGCACCGAACAACTTGCACAAATGCAAACGCCACAAGTAACACGGCCTAAAAAACAACGTTTTTTGAAAATACAAATGGCCAGTTTATTTGTTGCCCTAGCATTATTTGGCTTTGTTATGCTTGAATATAATTATCGAGAACTAACAAACATTTATGCTGTTGATCTTTCTGATTATCAATGGGTAGAAGTTCACGAGCTCGACTCTAAAGGCAGTTATGTAAGCAATCTAAAGCAGCAAAAGCAAATGCTAGATACTAACTACCAACAAGCATTAGCCAATCACCAAGCCCGCACCAGCTTCACCGGCCGTCTAGTCAGTGTTGATAACGACTGGTATATCGCCGACTGCGAGCAAAATGTACTCGTACAAATTAAACAATCGCTACTTGAAGAATTACAAAAGCACGGCACCCTAGATACCCATATTCACCAAGGTGACCTACTGGCACTTGACCAAAACAAGCAAGGCCAAATCATCGCACTCAAACAGCTAACCCACGAAACGAAAAAGTGTGCATCTTAATAAAACGAGTTCGCCAGTTAGCAAGGGGAAAGAGTAAAGGAGTACCGTAGGCATGAAATTTATTTCGCGCGATGGCCTCAATCCAACTCTTGTAGGTCGGGCTTAAGCCCGTTAATGAAAAGATAATTTGTCGCCATAAATGACGACCTACATGACGTTCGGTAGAACGGAGTGAAAACAAACAAGTTAATTAAACCCCGAGTTTACTTTATCGGGGTCAAATCAGACGGCTGACTACTCCCCCGCTCCTTACCTCGCTTTTCCTACCAATAATCGCACATTGTTCTAATGTTAATAACAATTTAATGCTGAACCAGCTAGGCTAATAACATCGTGTTTAAATATTATGGAGTTACCATGAAAAGGTCTTTGTTTAACAATTTAATCATTGCCTCAATTAGCTTATCTAGCTTGCAAGCTTGTGCTCAGCCAGAGCAAAAAATTCCACTGGATGCCAGTGCGAATAACTACAAACTAGAATTAGTAAGCGAAGGGATTCAAATTCCTTGGGGTATGGCTTGGCTTAACGAGCGAGATTTACTCGTTACCGACAGACGTGGTGAGCTTAGGTTAATTCGTGATGGTAAACTCGTTGAGCAAACAGTTAAAGGCACACCTAAAGTACATGATGAAGGTCAAGGGGGCTTATTAGATATAGAGCTTGATCCGAACTTTGCCGACAATGGCTGGATTTACTTTTCCTACTCGGGCTATGAAGGTGATGGTGAGGGTTACAATACCTCAATTATGCGCGCTCGCTTTAAAGATATGACTCTTGTCGATCAGCAATTATTATTTGATGGCGAGCCAAATATTAAAACAACGAAACACTATGGTTCGCGTATTGAGTTCGACAAAGAAGGTTACTTGTATTTCTCTATTGGCGACCGTGGCAAAAGAGACGTTCACCCACAAAGCCTAGACTACGATGCAGGCAAAATTCACCGTATCAATAGCGATGGTTCTATCCCTAAATCAAACCCGTTTTATAACCATAATACAACTCACAAAAGCATCTATTCGTATGGACACCGTAACCCACAAGGTATGGCGATGCATCCTGAAACGGGAGTTATATGGAGCCATGAACACGGCCCTCGTGGCGGTGATGAAATCAACATAGTTAAAGCAGGCGCGAATTATGGTTGGCCTGAGATCACCTATGGGATCAACTACATTGGTACAAAAATTACCGACGAAACCAGCCGCGAAGGAATGGAACAACCTGATTGGTATTGGGTGCCATCAATCGCCCCTTCTGGAATGGAGTTTATCACCAGCGATAAATACCCACAGTGGCAAGGTCAAATTGCCGTAGGCTCGATGAAGTTTGGCCACCTTGTGTTAGTGAAGCTAGATGGTGACAAAGTAACAGGCCACAGCAAAGTATTTGAAGGTGTAGGTCGTGTACGTAGCCTCGCCACCCACCCTAATGGTGATCTATACCTTGGTGTTGATGGTGTAGGGATTTATAAAGTTGTACCTAAATCGTAGATTGGGTAGAGCGAAGCGAAACCCAACAAGTTAGCGAGTTACAAGGAAAAAGAGTAAAGGAGTACCGTAGGCGTGAAATTTATTTCGCGCGATGGTTTCTGTCCACACTCTTGTAGGTCGGACTTTGGTCCGTAACTGTTTAAGAATTAAATGTGTCGCAATAAATAACGACCTATGTTTCAAGCAATAAAAAACCACAGACTTCTGTGGTTTTTTGCTTATAGCTTAAAGCTTACAGCTATTACTTATAAAACAATAATACTCGTCACTAGGTAAGCGATAAAGGTTAACGCGCCGCCAAATAAGGCGTATGGCATTTGGGTTTTTACGTGAGTTAATAAATCACACCCTGATGCAATAGCCGATACCGCACTGGTATCTGAGATTGGCGAGCAGTGATCGCCAAACACGCCACCGCCTAAAATAGCAGCAATTACTAATGAAGGTGGTAAACCTAAAGCTTGAATGAGCGGTACACCAATTGGAATAAGAATCGCGAATGTGCCCCATGAGGTACCAGTGGTAAATGAAATTACCGCACCGGTTAAAAATAGCACTGGCACAACCAAGTAAATAGGTAAGAAATCACCCACAAGACCAGCTACAAACACACCCGTACCTAGGTCTTTTAAGCTTGCCCCTAAGGTAAGTGACAGCAATACAATTGCTACCAGTGGTAGCAACTCACCCATACCTTTAAAGCCAATATCAACAAGCTTATGATGAGTAAAGTCGCGAGAGCTAATCATTAAAAAGTAAGCCACAACACAAGCTAAAATAGTTGCATACAGCACTGATTTAGAACCACTGCCACTGGCAATATCGCCATCGCCAGTCCAGAACATAAAGCCAACCATGCTAGCTATTAAGGTAATAAGTGGCACAAGCATATAACGCGCTTTAGAGCCTTTTACTTCTTCAGCCAGCTCGGTTTCTTGTTGTTCAAAATTATCTTCAGCTTGCTTTAATGGCCCATGTACCTTATCAAAAGTAATGGTATAGAACACGATAAGTAAAGTGATAATGGCGTAAAAGTTATAACCTATACTGCCCCAAAGTACTGATACCGCAGACTCTTCCATTTCGTAGTTGCCAAGTAGACCAAGCACGTATGCACCCCAGCCATTTAACAAGATTAAGATACACACAGGTGCGCTGGTACTATCGATAATATAAGCAAGGCGTGCTCGGCTCATTTTAAATTTATCGAATAAACCACGCGATAAAATACCCGAGGTTAATACACTTAAGTTAGATTCAATAAATACTGCAATACCTGAGAACATGGTTAAATAACCAACTTGGCGCTTACTTTTGGCAACCCCTTTGTTCATCAGTAAATTAACGGTAGCAGCGACACCGCCAGATTCACGAATGTAGGCAAGTAATGCACCTATTAAGATACTAAAAATAAGGATACGGCTATTACCAGGGGAACTGGCGACTTCAACAACACGCTCAATGGTATTAATGAAAGTGTAAAATAAGCTATTACCTTCACCATTGATAGCAAGTAAAAACTCAGACGACGCAACCGCGACCAATAACGCCATGATCACTTCTTTGCGCCAAAACACAATTAAGATAGCAATCAAGGGTGGTAAAATTGAATACCAAGACATAAAAACCCTTTTAAATTAAGAACAGCATTTTATTTTTATTATGCGAAAACTCGCTAAGCTTAATGGCTTTACCATTAAACTCAACTTAATTCGACTAGTGATTTAATATACTCTCATAAATCAGTGAGATAATAGAGCCATACTTACCCGTTTCGAAACGTTTACCGACAAACTCGTAATTTTCTTGCGAACCTTCAATAGGTGTATGACGCGCATTAGTTAATAGCACAATAGCAAGGTCGTACTCGGGGTCAATGACGGTCACAGTGCCAGTCCAACCAGTATGACCAAAAGCACGCGGGCTGGCGTAAGGACCAAAATGCCAAGTTCGCGCTTGATGCCCCGCTCGTCGCCACCCTAACCCATAGGTTTCATCACTTGCTTGAGAGTTTGTGAATTGCTCAAGTACTTGTGGCGTAAAAATTTGCTTATTGTCATAACCACCGCCATTGAGTAATACCTGCATAAGCACTGACAAATCACCAGCAGTACTAAAAAGCCCTGCATGCCCCGCTACGCCACCTAAGGCATAAAAGGCTTTTTCATCATGTACTTCACCTTGCAGAACATCGGTTCGAACATTTTCAAATTCAATGCGTCCACCTCGGGTGTTACCATTAATCTCTGTGGCCGCAATTTGTGAGGTTAAAAAGCCTTTTTGCAATGGATTATAAACCGTATGTGTTAAACCAAGCGGTTGATAAATTTGGCTCTCAACATAAGTATCAAGCGCCATACCACTGATGCGTTCAACCAGTACACCTAACAACATATAATCGATATCAGAATATAAGTGTTTTACGTTACGTCCAGCCACGAAGGGAACGCCAGTTAATAACAGGTTTTTAGTACGCAGACTGTTTTGTGAAAAAAAGCGCTCACCAAATTTATTGTCTTTACGATGAAAATCAACCACGGCAGGATAACCAGCACTATGGGTAAGTAAGTCTTTTACTAAACGCTGCTCACGGCCGCTGCCTCTAAATTCTGGTAGGTAATAAAACAGCGGTTTTTCTACGTCGAGCTTTCCTTCGCTGGCAAGCTTCATTAGCGCAAAGTTAGTGGCAAACATTTTTGAGTTTGAGGCTATATCAAACAAGGTATTGTTTTGCATAGCTTGTGGGCTTTTGAGCTCACTGCCATCAGCGTGGTACTTTTTAGCTGCGCCGTAATGGCTTAATTTAATCAGTTTGCCATCTTTAACAACGGCAAGTACCGCGCCCGGAAAGCCCTCTTTAATTTCTTGAGTAATTAATTCATCAACGGCACTAAAGCGCTTTTGACTGCTGTTTTTATCAAGCGTTGGATAAGGAAAGCGTAAGGTTAAGCTTGCCCCTTCAGGCAATACATTCTCAACTTTATAGGTGTTGATGCCATTGTGAGTACGTTTAGCCAAACTGTATTGATATATTTTTTCGGCAGTTAAAGGCGAAGCTATATTGATTTTTTCACCATTAATATAAATGTCGGCGCTGGTTGCGTCTTGGTTTTCAATGATGATCTCACCGCGACCTTTATAGGCGACAAAGGTGCCTCTGTCGTTAACAAGCGCGCGACTGCTTGGATCAAGAGCAGGAATACGGGCTATCACTTGTGCATTAGCCAGTGTTTTTGGCTCTGGCTCAACCGCTTGCTGTTGCTGCTGATATTCTTTAAATAACCGCTCAAGCTTTTTAGGGAAGTATTTATCTAATAAAGCAAACAACACAGCGGCACTTCTGGCATCACTATTCCCACTTACATGCCAAGGCAAAAAGTGCATTTGAAAAGCACTTAAGGCATCTAAAGTTTGCGAATCAAGCTGTCCCGTAGCAATCACCTCATAGCCGTAGCTACGCAGTGCTTTTTGCATTAACTCAACAGAGGGTTTTGATGCACTAAATAATTGCCAATATTTATCAACAGTGTCGCTGTCGTACCACGCACCGATACCCGCTTTATAAAGTTGGTACCAAGGAAAACGCGGGCCCGGGTCGTTCTTACGGCTTGGCGCAATATCTGAATGGCCGATAACTTGAGTTGGGCCAATATCTGGGTTTCGCGCCAAGATATCTTTGCTAAGCTCAATCAACAACTCAATTTGTTTGGCATCATAGTCTGGAAAAATACACAATTTGCTGGCATCGTTTTCCATTGCTGGCTGACTTTGCTCAGGTATATGACAGGTTGGTACATTCACGATTTCAATACCAATTGAATGATCATTTAAATCTTCTCGGCCTTGCCAAAAGCTGCGGCCGGCGTGCCATGCTCTGTCTTTTTCATCAACCAGCTGAATAATTTCTAAATCGTCTTTTGGATAACTTGGATCGCCTGATTCTGGTAATAAATAATGTGAACTTAAGCCCCCTTCATCCACTAACGCACGCATCGACTTTTCGTAATCAATGGCGGTGTAATGCATTACTAAAAACTTTACACGGTGACTGTAATTAGCTGATTGTGTGAAGGTATATTGATGACTGGCACAGCTTACTAAAAAAGCAGCACTACTGAGATAACACAGCTGTTTAAGAAATTTTTTTAAAGGGGTAAAACTCATAACAGATTCATACCTGATGATTTAAGCGTTGACGATTCTCAGCAATACAGTAGCAACACCCACTTAACATGTAAAATATTTTATTTACTAAATAAAGAATAAACAGCATACATTATCGCTAAGTCTCTAAAAATGCAGCTATCTCAACAAATAATCTTGTATCTATTATGGAATAAAACTATATTATTCCATCTAATTAAAGAAAAATATTCCAAACTTAGGTCAAGTAAAACAAAAAATAAGTCGTGGTATCAAAGCAATTACGTATCGCAACTTAAGGTGTGTAGTACATTACTATGCAATGTGACTTAAGTTAATTAAACAAAGTGAGCCCTATGTCTACTTTTGTAAAAATTAAAGCTTTACGCCAGTCTTTATCGAGCAGCGAAGCAAAGCTTGCTGATTTCACACTAAATTCGGCGAATGCTATTCGTAACTTATCATCCGTTGAGCTTGCGAAAGTGGTTGGAGTGAGCCAGTCAAGTGTGGTGAAGTTTTCACAAAAATTAGGTTACAAAGGCTTTCCTGCTTTTAAACTTGCGGTGATTGATGCGCTCAATGACGAAACAAGTGAACCAAAACTACATGGTAAAATCACCCTTAATGACTCACTTGAACAAATCGCAGAAAAATTATTAAGTAGTAAACTGGCTGTACTCACTGAAACAAAGAATCTCAACGAGGCCGTGGCAGTCGAAAAAGCAGTAGAGCTTTTAAAGTCAGCAAAGCGCATACTGATCTGTGGTTTAGGTGGCTCAGCATTAGTTGCAAAAGACTTCTCTTATAAATTACAAAAACTCGGCATGCCTGCAATAGCCGAGCCAGATGGCCACGCGCAGCTTGCATACGTTGCTACCTTTTCAAAAGGTGACTTGGTGATTGCGATAAGTGAGTCAGGTATGACCCGCGAAATTGCTGAAGTAGTTAAACAAGCGAAAAAGAATGACAGCTCAGTGATCTCAGTCACAAAGTTTGGCAGTAGCCCTGTTGCTGACTCTGCTGATGTAAAACTTTACTCAGTGGCTGAAGGTGAGTCTGTGCGTTTATCGTCAATTCTTGCGCGAACAGCACAAGACTTTGTTATTGATATTCTGTTTATCGCTCTCACCCAGTCAAGTCGCCAAGGCCGTAAACTACTGGAACATTCTAATGAAGTTGTCGGTGAATTTAAGAATAACTAATTTCTTAATAAATAACATTTAAGAACAAAAAAGCAGCCTAGGCTGCTTTTTTTTATGATTGAAGCAGACTTTTTCCTCTTACCATAAATCACATCTTTTACTCTTTATCTTTGGGATTAACCCACTGAGTATACAGTCATAATTTCTTACAAAAATAACTTTATGATAATTGAGCCCCCGCTAAAGCGAGCGATTGCTGAACTTTACCTAAAACATGTTATATATTTTATTCCTAAAAAAAGGTACGTTAATAAAAAAATATTCTTGACCATAGTAAATAACACCTGTTTAATATGTGGGCAACATAATATTAAAGTTCATAAGTCTCAACTGGGTAAGCAGTCCAACAAAGCATATAAATATAAGGACGGGAAACAATGAAACAACATGCATCCACACTCGCAATTAGCTATATAGCCAAAGCGACAAGCAATGCACTTCGTGCAAAGAAAACAGCCTTTACCGGCGTTGTTATGGCCGCGGCTCTAGCCAGCGCACCAGCCTTTGCAAATCTAACCGGTGGTATTAAAGGTAAAGTATCATCACCAGCAACACAGCAGTCATTGGCTGGGATCACAGTAACTGCAAAGAGTAACGTGATGCCAAAACCTCGTACCGTTGTTACGCGTGAAGATGGTAGTTATGACTTACCGCAGTTAAAGCCCGGTACTTATGAACTGACTTTCACCGATAAAAACGGTGTAACGCAAACCATGACTGTCGACGTTTTACTTGAGCAAACATCAAGCTTAAACGTCACTATGGGTGGTGCTAACGAAAACGTTGAGGTTATCACGGTTACCGGCAGTAAGTTATTCCGCGAAGGTAAATCTGCACTCACTAACTCATTAGGTGAAGAAGCAATCAATAGCGTGCCAGTTGGTCAAGATTACCGTGACCTATTAAAACTTGTTCCGGGTGTTGAGCTATCTGAAAACGCAACCCTTGGTCCATCAGCAGGTGGTTCGGGTGTTGATAACTCGTACGGCTTTGACGGTGTTGATGTTTCACTCCCTATGTTTGGTAACTTAGCATCAGAGCCATCAACCCATGACGTTGCCTACGTTACTATGGATCGCGGTGGTGCAAAAGCCGTTGGCTTTAACCGCTCAGGTGGTTTCTCAATTAACACCGTATCAAAATCAGGTACTGACGAATTCCACGGTAATGTTGAATACAAAGTTCAACCTAAGAGCTTAGTGGCGACTCCAACAGGTCAAGAAAGCTATGAGCTTGATAAAAGTTGGTTAACCGCAAGTTTAGGCGGCCCGCTTATTGAAGACACTTTATACTTCTACACTTCTTATTATCGCCCTGAAGAAACACGTACTAATAAAGATACAGCCTATGGTGAAGTAAAAGACTATAAAAATGTCCGAGATGAATACTTTGGTAAGTTAACTTGGGCACCTACTGACGATATTTTAATTAATATTTCACAGCGTACCTCAGAAAAAACCATCGAAGGTCGCTCTGTTGGCGCTTACGAAACAGACAGTGTTTCTGCAGGTGATAAAGCCGATCAAGATATCTTTACTTTGGATGGTTCATGGATTTTAGGTGACGCAACAACTCTTTCATTCCAATACAGTAAATTTGAACTTGAGTCTGGTACCACACCTGATACAGAGCTATCTGTAGTGCCATCGTTAACGGGTCAACTAGACATCAGCAATCTCGCTGAAATGGGTTACTTCAGTGTACCAAGCTTATTAGATGCTGATGATAACTACACAGCAGAGCAAATTGCTGCATATAATGCAGGCGCTGCACCACTCATTGCGCAATATGGTTACACCGAAGATGGACAAATGCGAGGTGGCGGCGGTGTTGGTGCGTATTACCAATACGATAATATCGACTTCTACCGTGATAGCTTTGAGTTAAATCTAGAGCATGAATTTAGCTGGGGCGATAGTTACCACACGTTACATGTAGGTGGCGAATGGAAAGAAGGTAAAGAAGTACTGTCTCGTCTTTCAAATGGTTGGGGTAGCATCTCTTATGTTGGCGGCCTCGACGAGAGCTTAGAAGAAGGCAGCTCAGCACCGGTTATTTACCGTGCTCGCGTGCAACAAATGAGCTTAGTAGCAGGTGGAGATGCGGTTTCTGCTATTAACTCAGAAATGGAAACGCTGAACTTCGAAATCAACGACACCATTGAAGTAGGTGATTGGACTTACAATGTGGGTGTGCTTGTGAGCCGCGATACTTGGTATGGTCAAGGTCTTAAATCAGCATCTGGTACCCTCTCTGGTTATGAATTAGCACCTGGCGAAAAGTACAAAATGTACCAAACAGATTGGTCAGACATGATCCAGCCTCGTTTAGGTGTGAATTGGAATTATGCAGATCAAGACTCTGTATTTGCTAACTTCTCAATGTATAACCCTGAAGCAAGCTCATTAGCGCGTGCAGCCTCTTGGGACCGTAATACCCGTGCCGAAATCGAAGTTGAATTTGATGAAGCGGGTAACGTAATTTACGCAGAGCCGCGTCAAGGTTCATCTGGTAAAGTATTTGCTGATGATTTAACGCCTCGTCAAATCAAAGAGTTTACTCTTGGCACCACTAAATATGTGGGTTCTGATTTAGTATTACGTGCTCATGTTCGTCACCGTAAAGCGTCGCATTTCTGGGAAGATATGCCAAATAATGCGCGCTTAACTGACTACTCTGGCGTTGATGCTGAAGGCGTGCCACAACATATCGCTGATAAAGGCTTATACGTAGATAACCTTGATGCGATCCGTGATGAGATCGGCGGTTCATCATATGTTATTGCCGAAGTAGATGGTGGTGAGACTAAATATTGGGAAGCGAGCATCGAAGCTGAATACTTAGGTGAAAACAGTTACATCAATGCTTCTTATGTTTGGAGTCATTACTACGGTAACTTCGACCAAGATAACACCACAGCAACAACAGATGCGAATACCTTCATTGGTTCATCGAACTATGGTGATGGCCGCGGTCGTTACCCTTGGGATTACAAATACGGCACACTATCAGGTGATAAACCGCATAAAGTAAAAGTGTATGGTTACTACACTGTGCCATGGGATGCGAACATCGGTGCATACTTTGTATTCCAGTCGGGTAAACCTTGGGAAGCATGGGATGGTTCAATCTATGGCTACTCAAGTGGTACAGCACGTTATGGCGAACCTGCAGGTAGCCGTCGTAGCCCTAGCCATTGGCAGCTTGATTTAAACTACACCCAAGACTTTAAGTTCTCAGGTGACATGGAACTACAATTCCGTGCTGATATCTTCAACGTATTTGACCGTCAAACAGGTTATAACAATAACCCATATGTATCGTCAGAAACCTTTGGTGAGTATCGTAATTACTACAGCCCACGTCGTGTGCAGCTGTCGTTTAACTTCAAGTTCTAAGTTAATCAATCCTGTTGGGGCCGCTATTGCGGCCCTTTTTTATGTCTCAAGAACAGACTTAAATTGTACAAAATGCTTTTGCTGCATCTATATTAACCGCTTCTTTCATAAAGTAGTCGAGCTGCACAGTGCGAATAATCGCTTGCGACTCGCTGTTACTTGTACTTGCCTGCCACTGCCAACTTTTAAGCGACTCTCGCGACACATCGATAAATAGCCCTTCAGGGAAGCTCTCGACAAAACGGATATCAATCGTATTGCCCTGATTATCAATAGTTATAACAAAGCGCGCACAGCCCGTCTGTTTGGCAATTAAAGCAGCTTTGGGATAGATAGGCTTTGTTGCATGTTTTAGTATCCACAGCTGCTCTGCTGCGTTTTTATTATCACGTAGATCAAGCGCATCGGTTGAGTTACTTGTTGAGGTGTTGGGGAGTTGTGAGCAGCCAGCTAGTAAAGCGAAAGCAGCAATGCTTAAACTGAAATAAGTCTTCATGGTATATCCTTATAAATCAAGCCCCTGAATATAACACAGCTTTTTATGGATATAAAAAAACGAGGCAAGCGCCTCGTTCTTATTTTCTAGTTACCTAGCTATTATTGATAAAGCAAATACGGGGCTCGCTTTCGTTTAAAAGTACTTAAGTCAGCTTGCCAGCTTTGCTTAATTTGCTGCTCAGTTTGACCTGCTTCAATGGCTAAACGCAATTTATCAGTACCCGCAAGTTTATCCATGAAGCCAGCGCGTTCAAAAAATTCTTGATTATTCGCAGTTAGCTTTTGATAGGCTGAAATAAATAAACTTAAATCTAGACCATGAATATCAGCATCTCGTAAATCTTGACCAAAAACTTCAATCTCTTTGAATTTAGGGTTCATTGATGCGCCTTCAATTGCACGAGGGGTAAAACTAAACTCCCCTAGTTTTATTGGCGAATAGCCCACAACTTGAAACGGAAAATCCGTACCACGGCCAATGGTAATAGGCGTTGCCTCAAAGAAACAAAGTGATGGGTACAACTGAATCGATTGAGCATTAGGTAAGTTAGGGCTTGGTTTTACCGGTAACTCATAGCTCATTGTGCGCTCATAATTAGCAACGGGAACCACTGTTAAATTAAGTTTATCTGCATTGTTTATCCATCCCTCACCTTTAATCATTTGAGCCAGTTCAGCCACTGTCATACCATGTAAAACAGGAATTTCATGCATACCAACAAACGAACGAAATTGTGGATCAAGGATAGGCCCATCAACATAAGCAATATTCGGGTTAGGTCTGTCTAATACGATAAATGACTTATCATTCTCAGCTGCCGCTTCCATCATGTAGTGCATTGAGCTGATGTACGTGTAAAAGCGCACACCAACATCTTGAATATCAAATATAATGACATCGAGATCAGCAAGTACTTCAGGAGTTGGCTTTTTATTGCTGCCATAAATAGAAACAACATCAATGCCTGTTTTTGCATCAACAGTACTTTTTACATGTGCGCCTGCATCATGATCGCCGCGAAAGCCATGCTCAGGTGCAAATATTTTACTTACCTTAACTCCTCTATCGAGCAATAAATCAACTAAATGCTGACCATTAATCTCTGAAGTTTGATTAACCACTAAACCAACGCGTTTACCTTTAATGGCTGGTATATAAGCGTCGTAATTTGCAGCACCAACTTGCAATGGCAAGGTGTTTTCAGAGACTTGTTGTGGAGTCTCTTTACAGCCTAAAAGTGATAAACAACTGATAATCATAACAACTAAAAAGCGCATTATTCCTCCACCGCTTTACGTAAAAAACCATCAGCTTTGGATAGAAGCTCTTTAGCATCAACTGCCGATTTTCCTGTTAGTACAATTAAAATAGCTAGTTTGGCACTTTGCTCTGCTTGCTTTAACGCATCAACTGCTTGCTGCTGCGTACAATCAGTCGCTTGCATCACGATACGTATAGCGCGGGCATGCAACTTTTCATTGCTGGCATTCACATCGACCATTAAATTTTTATACACTTTGCCTGTGCGTATCATGCTGGCGGTACTTAACATGTTTAATACAAGCTTTTGTGCTGTGCCCGATTTCATTCGGGTTGAGCCTGTTACAGCTTCAGCTCCGACCACCGGACAAATGCCAATTTGTGGTAAACACATGACCGCTGAATTAGGATTACAAGTCACACCTACAGTTACACAACCTATTGATTTTGCATATTCAATTGCAGAGCACACATAAGGTGTGCGCCCACTGGCAGCTATGCCGACAACAACGTCGCGGCTCGTTAAGTTGGCATTTTTTAAATCTTCAATAGCTAAGGTCGTGCTATCTTCAGCGCCTTCAACAGCCTTTTTAAAGGCCGTATCACCTCCTGCGATAATTCCTTGCACTTGCTGATCATTCACACTGTAAGTAGGAGCACATTCAACCGCATCCAAAATACCTAAGCGACCGCTGGTGCCAGCACCAATGTAAATCAACCTACCGCCTTGCTGAAACGCTTCTACAATGTGATCAACCGCAGCACTTATTTGCGGAATAACAAGTTTTACTGCCGCAGCCACTTTATGATCTTCATTATTGATTTTAGTGAGGATCTCAGTAGTGCTGAGCAAGTCAATATCCAAAGTGTCAGGGTTTTGTCCTTCTGAGACAATGCCATTTAACTCTTCGAGTAATTCACGTTGTTGCTTAAATACGTGCTCAGGGCTCATTGGGTTGTCCTTCTTCAATAATGTCATAATAATGCTTTGCCGCTAAAATTGAGGCGCCAGTTAAAGAATCTCCCTTACAAGGAGATAGTTCATTTTGTAAGGCCTGTGGTAATAATGGTTGGCTCACCTTCGCAAGACCACCTATTAAAATTACCGGTAAAGGTGAGTTGCCTCTGCTTTTGCTAATTAACTCAACCACTGACTGTGTGTGTTCTGCCAAAACACTTTTTGCCACCTTACATTCATCTTGTAAGCTAAACACCAACGGACTAAATGCTGCGTAATCTGCGGGTTTAGCAAGTTTAAGCCAATCACTAATTGCTTGACGAGTACATCCTAGCTGCTCACTCAAGCGAATCGTTAAAGGGCTTTTTGGTAAATCAAAACTATCTATATCGTTTAATAAATGCTGTACAGCCATAAGGCCAATGCGGGCACCACCACCAAAGTCATCAACAGTGAACCCCCAACCCCCAACCAATTTAATTTGATTTTGAGCCGTTAATCGTGCCCCGACAGCTCCCGTACCAAGAGCTACGACAACGCAAGGAGCACCTAAATTTGCCCCATACAGTGAAGTCGTCGCATCACTTGTAATCTCTAAGTAAGCAAATTCGATTTCATAAATAAGCTTGAGCATTACTTTAACTTGCTCAGCAAGGCTTACTGACGAACCACCAGCAAGCCCCATAACGGTAACCATATCGCTAGGCTTAGCATTGCTTTGTTCGCACACCTCGCGCGTCACTTTAACAATGTTTTCAACTGCTAAATCAAGATCATTCGACAGTGATGCAGAGCCAGCCTGAGCGCGAAATTGCTTACCCGTTGCCAGCTCTTTAAGCTCAGCTACCACCTTAGTGCCACCGCCATCGATGGCTAAAATATATGATGGCGCCATTTATGCCGTTGCCTCATTGCTTGCTTTTCCTATACAGCACACTAATGTGGCAAGCAAGGTGCCAATACATAATTGCCACGTAAACCCTAAGTAAAAGCGCATAGATTCAGGCAGTAACCAATCAATCATGTAAGGTTGCATGAATAGGGTCACCATAAATCCTGTAATTAAGGCAGCTAATACTGACCCTTCACTGCCACGCTTGGTAAATAAAGTTGTAAAGTACACCCCTAATAAACCACTGTAGGAAAAGACCATTACGCTTAGAGCAAATTTTAATAATGGCATATCGCTATACTGCTGCCAGAAATAACAAAGGATAGCCATTAGCGCTAAAGCAAGACTTACCAGCGCCATACCAACACGACCTGCTTTAACAAAGTGCTGATCGCTCACTTGCTTATTGGCTTTCTCTAAATATGGGCGATATAAATCTTGCACGATGACTGAAGACATCGAACTAAGCCCAGAGTTCAAAGTAGAAATAGCGGCAGCAATAATACCGACACTCACTAAGCCTTTCACTCCCGCTGGTACTTCGTTTAATACGTAGTACATAAAGATAGTGATTTTTTCACCGTTAAACTCTTGAACAACCGCTTGCCCAGCTTCGCTATTCATTAATGCTGGTTGCTGATAAACGATGTAAAGCAGTAAACCAATAAAGATAAAAATAGCCATAACCGGGATCACCATGACCACTGAAAGTAGTAAAGCTTTACTGCCCTCTTTAGGGCTTTTACAGGTTAACAAACGTTGTGTCATATCTTGGTCAAGACCAAACGCGGCAATATTTAATAACACAAAACCAGTTAGAACAGAGGCCATGTTGAACACCCCTGACGGGCCAAAGTCTAAATCAAACTTAAACAATGCCAGCTTTGAGTCTGCCCCTGGGCTTGGTTCATTTAAGGTTGCAATAATGGTTGAAAAATCGGCTGGAATAACGCTCAGCAAGCTCCAAATAACCGCAATAGCCGCACTCACATAGACAATGCTTTGCAATACATCAGAATAAATAACGCTGCGGATCCCGCCCAAAAAGGTATACAACAAACCTGCTAGTGCCAGCACTAGAGTGGCTACAACCACACTGTCTGCATCGATATTTCCGTATAAAATCATCGCAACAGCAATCGCTGCCATATATAAACGAGCACCACTTGCAAACACTCGGCCAAATAAATACATCAAGCCGCTGCGTCGCTTTGCTTTAGGACCAATGCGTTTTTCTAATAACTCATAGACCGTATAAACTTTTTGCTGATAAAACTTTGGAATTAAGAATGCAGAAACAATAAACGCCGCAATAAAGGCACCAATATTGGTAGCAATATAAGAAAAGTCTCCTTGATAGCCTTGATCTGGTCCACCAATAAAAGTGGCAGCTGACTGCGAAGTAGCCAGAACAGATATCGCAACCATCCACGTTGGCATGCTATTTCCGCCTAGAAAAAAATCTTGGCTTGAGTTAGCACGTTTGCGATTAAACCACCAACCACTTAACAACAAAATTGCCGCGTAGCCTGCGAATACTAGCCAATCGAGTAAAGCGTAATTTGCACTCATTTATTATCCTAACCCAAACCTTAATGGAATATATTATTCCATTATTATGACAAAATTAAAATACTTTTATTTTATTATTTTTAGTTACCTAGGCTAGGTAATTGCCACTGACTTTGTTTTTGCTGATATTGCGCTTTGGTCAGGCTTACCAGCAATGGCTTTTTACGCTCATCAAGCCAGGCTAGTAATGTGTCCATATCGCTTTCAGTCATCGCTGTACAACCCGCAGTTGGTTTACTAGGTGCTCGCCACAAATGCATGAAGATACAGCTGCCCGCGCCATCAATATTGCTTGGGTTATGCTTAACAACAATGCCTTTTTTATAAAGATTATCTTGGCTATAAATGTCTCGGCGCATCCACTCCGAAGAATCCTTTACCGCCTCTTCACCAACAACCGCCTTATCAACTAGTTGGTTATAAAAAGGTGAGCCTTTCACATCGATACAATAGTCGTTAGCAGTCATTGCTTGATAGTTAAGGTTTGTTTGCAGTGAATCTAAATAACCGAATGCTGTACCTAACTCAAAAATGCCCGCAGGCGCTTTACCATCACCCTCTTGTTTTTGCTGTCCAGGTTGTGGCGGATGTAGTCCTACCCCCCAAGCAAGACCAGTGCGGCCAAGCACCACAGCATGCTGCTGGCCTTGTTGTTGCCAGCTACCAGCATTTTTTTCAAAGCGATACAACATGGCATCAATAGCATCACTGTCATTAGCGACCACCACCACGAGCTGCTGATGACTGTTATCAATGACTGGTTTAGGTGATTCTACGCTTGCACAAGCGGTTAAACTCATAGCTGCAATAATACTGACTAGTTTTTTCATGCTGGCCATACTCCGTTTGTTATTAGTTCTAGACCGTTTATTGACTCAATGCCAAGACCTGGGGCATCCGATAAGTTAATTTGTGGACCGTTAAATACAACCCCACCTTGAACCGGGTCGTATTGACCAAGCGCAGGGCCGTCGAGGTCTATTTTGCTTATTTGTTGCGCTTTGGCTGAAGCTAAATGCGCTGCACCTGCTACAGCAATACTGCCCTCTAACATACAGCCAATCATACACTCTGCTTGGTATTGGGCAGTGATATTAGCAATCTCAATTGCTCGACTTAAACCGCCCGTTTTCATTAGTTTAATATTGATAATATCAACTGCGCCAAGCTCTAAAAGTTGTATTACTTGCTTAGGTGAAAAGGCGCTTTCATCGGCCATGATCGGAGTGTTCACTCGCTCAGTAATATATTTGAGCCCTTGAATATCACTGCTTTTTACTGGCTGCTCAACCAACTCTAACACCACACCTGCTTGCTCAAGTTGTTGCAGTGCAAACACTGTTTGTTTGGCATTCCACCCTTGGTTTACATCTAAACGTAACTGCGCCTTAGCGGCAAACCCTGCGTGAATTGCTTTTACACGTTCAATATCTTGATTAAGGTTATTGCCGATTTTTATTTTTAATACATCAAAACCTTGCTCAACCGCTCGCTGACAGTCATTAAGCATTTTATCTATGTTATCTACGCTGATGGTAATATCAGTCTTTAACTCTGACTTACCACCACCAAGTAACTTATATAAAGGCGCTCTGTAGAGTTTGCCCCACAAGTCGTAAACCGCTAATTCTAAAGCCGCTTTTGCGCTGCTATTACCAATCACCGTTGATTGAATAATGTGAGTAAGCTGGTTGATGTTTTCGATTTCATGCCCTATCAGTTTAGGAGCAATAAACTGCTGAATCACCGCTATCATGCCTTGATGTGTATCACCTGTGATAACGGGAGTTGCAGCAGCCGAGCCATAACCGACTTGACCACATTCGGTGTCTATTAAAACCACTAGGTCTTCAATAAAACTCACTTCTCTAAGCGCTGTTTTAAATGGCGTGACCAAAGGCACTTTAAGTTTCGCAAAACGAACTGCTTTAATTTTCATACAGGCCTCTATCGAATACGCTTAATGTTATAAACACGGTCTAGGTAACTTGTTTCTTGAGATAATCGCAGGGGTAACAAGGGGGTAACCGATACGCCATTAAGCGCACTACTATAAAAGCTGCCATCGCCTTTGTTATAGCCTAAGCCTTTCACATCATGAATAACATACGGCTCGCCTTGGTGCTCTCCTAAATACATCATCACGTGACCTGGAATATAAATAAGATCGCCAATCGCCATATTTTTAACCACCGGTAATTTTGCGTCTGCGGTCGTATTTTTATCAAAGCGATTATTTTGTCCGTATTCACTACTGCCTTGCTGGCCTGAATTACGTGGCATTAATAAGCCAAAACTTTTATAAATTTCGCCTACAAAGCCTGTACAGTCACGGCCATTGTAATCATGTCCCCAGCCATAACGTTCACCTAAAAACTTAAAACCTTGTTTTATTAGGTTTTGCTCGTTGTATTCTAAGTAACCTAAATTTACGTCGGCGGTTTTACTGATCATCGCCGGTTTTATAACAAGCTGGCCTTGCTCATTGCGGGTGGGCAGCTGAACAACATGGCTTGCATACGTGTTTTGACCATTGAGCAAATTAGGTACTTGTTCGTTATCAAGCAAAGGTAAACGCACACCCATATCTAGTTGGACTTCTGAGCTTGCAGTGTCGTTAGGCACATAGGCGGTATTTACCTTTGCGCCGGTTACAACCAAAAAGTTATCTTGCTCTCGATAAGCTTTAATTTCATCAGCGTCAGCAAAAGCGATATCTTCACTAGGTGTCCATGCTAAATAGTTGTAAGCACGAACTAATAGCCATTTTTTATCTGCACTTTGATGCAATACAGCAACAGCTTCACCTGGGAACATGCCGCTTTCTTGAAAGCGATCTAAGTCTTGATCAAGACCACTATTTAATACTCGGTCCCAGGTTGGAAAAGTGCGCAGAGCAGTTCGCTTAACAACCATACCAAAACGAACCTTGTTACTACTGGCCACTTTATTAAGGTTTAGGTTAGCTTGATATTTGGCGAAGTCTTTGGCGGTTAACTGTCTACCATCAGTAAAAAAACGCGGGCTTTTAGGGATAGAGCTTGCAGAGTGAATCGCGCTTGTTAATTCCTCTTTACTCAATGTAGTTTGAAATGACAGTGGATCAACAATGTATTTATTTTCTTTAATCAGTTTTTCGTTAAAGGCTGTAATTTGCGCCTCTGTCATGATCATTTTTGCCGATGCACCTTTCGCTAACCAGTAATTGGGCGAAAGTTGCGACTGAGTAACCGCAATAACATCTGATTGCCAGCCCTCAGCATGAATAGGTGCACAAAAGGCTACACCTAAGCTAATTGATAACGCGATAATTGAACGACGCATAGCTGTTCCTTAATTCTTATTGAATGCGTGAATCTAATAATTTTGTAAACGCATGCTGCAACTTTTGCTGCATTTGCTTACCGACTTTTGGCAAATTGGCTTCGTCAGCTCCGCCTATTGACTGCTGCACACTAAAAGTAAACTCACGACCACCTTGATAATTTCCTAAACACACATGTGCAAGCATCACTGTTTCTGTGGTTGAGCGCGTTTCACTTGGACCCCAGCCTATTTTTTGCCAAACACGCCATTGTCCATTAGTTGCAGTGTCGAGCACTTCTTTTGCAGAGCGGCTATCATTTGGCGCAATAACATTTGCCAATGCATTTGTAACAATGTGGCTTATACCCACCATCATACCGCCAACCTTAGCTTGTTGATCGGTATGTCCTGTGCCGTTAAGTAGCACATCTACATCACTACTTTGTAAATTAGGCATTTGCGTAATTGGCTCACGTTGATGACTTACTAGGCGCTTTAACCATTCAGCTTGAGCAAGTGTGGTCATTGCTTTATTACCCGTCAAACCACAACTATCACAACGATACCGTAAATAACCGGGATCATCACTGCTTGCAGTGTAACGGTCTATCTTTGCAGCAAACTCTTTATTTATCGGGTTATGCCAATAGTCGTCTGATGGGGCAAACTGCTCTGAGCCATATGCACCGTTAAACAACAAACGTTGATCCTGCAGTTTCAGCCAGCCCTCATTAAAAAGCCCACGTAAGTATTCTCGCCCTGCCACATTAACAAAATAACTGGCAATAGCATTTGAATTACCATCGGCTTTACCAAATGCTTCGTAGCTATTAATACTGCTGATCAAATCAGCCAGTGCTGTATCTCCTGCAAAGGCAGTTGCACCTAGCTCAGGGTGAGCTTGCCTCACTCTTGATAACGCGCCAGTAAATGCTTGAATTTTTGATGAGCTCCAAGGTTCATACAGCTCATTGTGACTACCATCACTTAAATAACGGTAAGCAAGTTGCCCACCCTTAACCTGATAATCTATCAATAACAACTTGCCTGGTTGCAGAGGATCTGCAAAGTACAGCCAGTCAGCAGCCACGCGAGATTGCCAATCTGCTTGTTGATAATTCACCTGCGATGCTGTTTTATAGTCTTTTGCATCATCATCATTATTTAAATTTAAACAACCAGTATTTGTTAAATCAGCAGGAAGAATTGCAGGGGCTAGCATGACCCTATCAAAGTACTCTTCATCAGACAAAACAACCTTACTTGCACTTGTTTGGCAACCCGCTAGCAATAAAAAACCACATGATAAAGCTAGCCGCTTTTGAAATGCAGCTTTAGTATTCATAAACTAAAATTCCCATTAGTTATTATTTTTGGAATATTTTATTAAATCTAACACAATTTGACCGTGAAGCAAGTTAACTGGGATTTATTGCTAAATATCAAGAAAATATGAAAGTAAAAAGGTACAAAGTGAAACGAGCAAACTTACCATGCACTTTTTGCTAGTGTCATTTGAAGCTACTTATACCGATACGCTTAATTAACTGGTCTATTGTTGTGAATTGCTATTAAACGCGGGATATAAAAAAATAATATGGCGGACGCGGGACGTATTTTGAAACAGTGAACCTTAGGCTGCGCGGTTCAAAGTTGCTCTAAGAGAAATGAACGCGATATAAAATTATTGCATCAAGTTTATATTGAGCATTCAAGCTTCTACGCGAATTTCAGGCACAAAAAAACCGACTTGCGTCGGTTTATGTCACTTTCAAGAAGAAAGTGGCGGACGCGGGACGTATTTTGAAACAGTGAACCTCCGGCTGCGTGGTTCAAAGTCGTTCTAAGAGAAATGAACGCAATAAAACGTTGTGTTTATTCGCAACTGAAGCCTCTCCTAAAACCAATCCTATGCGAATTGCAGGCACAAAAAAACCGACTTTCGTCGGTTTGATTCACTTAGCTCTACTTGAGAGAAAGTGGCGGACGCGGGACGTATTTTGAAACAGTGAACCTCCGGCTGCGTGGTTCAAAGTCGTTCTAAGAGAAATGAACGCAATAAAACGTTGTGTTTATTCGCAACTGAAGTCTCTCCTAAAAC